>JBDSFA010000022.1:0-8408 GCA_039919785.1 Dokdonella sp.
CCATGCGCGCTACGCCGCCTTGCGCTTGGCGATCCACGCATCAATGCGTTGTTCGAGCAAGGGCAGCGGCACCGATCCTTCCGCGAGGATCGCATCGTGGAACGCACGCAGGTCGAACTTCGCGCCGAGTTCCTTCTCCGCACGCGCGCGCAGCTCGACGATCTTCATCTCGCCGAGCTTGTAGCTGAGTGCCTGGCCCGGCCAGGAGATGTAGCGATCGACTTCGGTCTCGACCTCGTGCTGGCTCAGCGCGGTATGCCCGGCGAGGAAGTCGATGGCCTGCGCACGCGTCCAGCCTTTGTGATGGATGCCGGTGTCGATCACCAGACGCGCCGCGCGCCACATCTCGTAGGTTTCGCGGCCGAACTCCTCGTATGCAGTGTGATAGATGCCCATTTCCTTGCCGAGCTTCTCGCAGTACAGCGCCCAGCCTTCACCGTAGGCCGAGATGTAATTCTTGCTGCGGAATTCCGGTTGTTCCTTTTGCTCTTCGGCGAGCGCGCCCTGCAGCGAATGGCCCGGCGCCGATTCATGCAGGGTCAATGCAGGCAGGTTGTACAGCGGTCGCGAGGGCAGGTCGTAGGTGTTGACCCAGTACGTGTGCGCACTGCCGCGGCCCGCGGTCCAGAACGGCGCGATCGCGACCGGTACCGGATCGATGCCGAAGCGGCCGCGCGGCAACAGGCCGAAGAATTGCGACAGCTTGCCGTCGACCTGCTTGGCGATCCACGCGGCGCGCATCAGCAATTCATCCGGCGTCTTCGCGTAGAACTGCGGATCGCTGCGCAGGAAATGCAGGAACGCGGCGAAGTCGCCGTTGAAACCGGTGGCCTTCATCGTCGCCTGCATGTCCGCATCGATGCGCGCGACTTCCTTCAATCCGATCTGGTGGATCGCTTCCGCATCGAGGTCGAGTGTCGTGTACTGGCGGATCTGCTGGCGGTAGAAATCCTTTCCGTGCGGCAAGGCCTCGGCGGCGAGTGTCGTGCGCGCGTGCGGCACGTAGTCGTTGCGAAAGAACGTCAGCAGTTTCGCGTAGGCGGGAATCACATGCGCGCGGATCGCGCGCTGCGCATCGGTGCGCAACTTCGCCTGTTCCACCGCCGCAATCGTCGCGGGCAGCGTCTTCAGCGGCGCGTAGAACTCGCTGTCCTCGACCGACTTGACCTCGGCGTAGTTCGCGATCGACACGTCGCGCCCGACCAGCACGGCGCGCGGCACCGAGAAGCCGCGCATGAGGCCGGCACGCATGTTCGAGGTCTGCTGCTCGAAGTAGCGCGGAAAGTCGTCGAGCTTGGCGATGTAGTTGCGCGCAGCCTGCGCATCCTTGAGTGGACGCCGCGTCATGAAGCCGAGGTCGGACCAGAACTGCGAGTCGCTGTTGAACGGCATCTCGTAGTTGCGCAGGCGGATATCGGCGGCGAGGTTTTCGATCTGCGGCCGGTAGACGGCGAGGTTGACCTGGTTGTCGGCGGACAGCGCCTTGACCGGAATCGCGTCGAGCTGCTTCAGCACGTCGTCCCAGTAGACCAGACGTGCCTTCTGCGTCGCTTCATCGACGGCCGGGAGGTGGTTGTCGTCGGCGCTCGATGCGCGATCTTCGTCATCGATGCCGGCGAACTGCTGCTGCCGCCAGCTCCATTCCTTCGAATACAAGGCTTTGAAGCGGTCGTCCGCGCTTGCGGCATGTGCGACCGAACAGAGCGAGAGACCGAGGCATAGCAGGCCAGAAAAACAGCGGATCATCACGATCTCCCGACGAAGCAAAACGCGATGATCGCACCGAAACGCAGTCAAGGCAGTGCCGAAGGATGGGCGACGTGGTCAGCCGCTGCGCTGATGGGCTAGTCAATGCCCTCAGCATCGCCGCCCATCGCGAGCACGTAAGCCAACAGGCCGCGCTCGCGCACTTCGACAAACGCTTCGCCAGTGGGCTCGAAGTGGTCGATACGATCCGGCCGGAACGTGCGGAAATCGACGCGCAGCCGGCACCACGCACCCAACGTCCATACGCCACCCCAGAATGAGAGGCACAGCGGCTCCACTTCGCGCGCGCTGGTCTTGCCCGATTCGTCACGATAGTCCAGGCGCAGCACGTGACTTGCGGCGATGGCCGCGTGCAACCGATCGATCAGGCCGGTCTTCGCTTCATTCCATCCGCCCGGCGCGAAGATGCGCGAACGCTGTGCGCGTTGTTTCAATTCGGGCGGAAGCACGGCTTCGATCTTGATCAGCGCCGCCTGCGCGCCACTGTGCAGGCGCTTGCCGGCAAATGCTTTCACGAAGCGCGTACCGACCACCAGGGCTTCGAGCTCTTCGGCGTTGAACATCAGTGGCGGGATATCCGCACCCTTGCGCAGCATGTAGCCGACGCCGGCTTCGCCTTCGATCGGCACGCCGGACAACTGCAGGTCGGCAATATCCCGATAGACCGTGCGTTGCGAAACGCTGAGCGTTTCCGCGAGCTGGCGCGCCGGCAATGCGGTGCGTCGACCGCGCAGGGCATGGATGATGAGGAAGAGTCGATCGGCACGTCGCATCCGGACATAATCGCCTGCACGCGTCGCGCTGGCAAAGACATTGCGTGATGCTCATCCGAATTGCGCGAAACCAACCACGTTGCCGCCGGGTTCGCGCACATGGAGTTCGTTGCTGCCGTAAAACGTGCGATGGCGAGGCTTGACGATCTCCGTGCCGGCCAGCGTGCGTTCCAACGCGTCCAGATCGTCGACTTCGACAAACAGCACGATCGAATGTCCGCCGAGTTCGTTCGCCGCATCCGCGCGCTCCGCAATCACGCTGGCGCGCGACTGCAGCATGACCTCGATGCCATCCTTCTCGACGCTGGCGAAAACCAATGCGCCTTCCGGACCTGGGACTTCGTTGCTCAACGTGAAGCCGAGGCGTTCGGTCCAGAAGCCGATGCAGGCTTCGACGCGGTCGACGATCAGCACCGGCGTGAGGCGGCGCAGGCGGGAAAACGCATGAGTGCTCACCGAAGGCCTCCGGTTAGACGGCGAGCGAGGTCAGACCCTCGCTCGCGCTGGAGTTGCGTCGCAACGAGGCGCCGATATCGATGCAGGCAGAAAATTCAACGACGCCAAGCTTGGGTGGCAGAACAGGCAACGCGGCCACGGATCGAAACGGCTGGGCATCGACCAGCATATGACGCGCCGCCAGCGGAGCGTAAGCGGCGAGCAGAAAACGCAGGAACGGGGACATTGGTGGATCTCCTTTGAGGGTGACTTGAATCGCGACAGATCAGCTATCCGGCGTTGGAACCGTCGGGGCAGGTTTCGTGCAGTGCGAGTGCGTCCGTTCGCGCACTTTCATCATCGGTGGGAGCTGCCGCACGCAGCAGCGGCGTCGGCAATACATAAGCGGCCGCCATGATCAGCGCCCCCGCCATCCACTGACGGCAATCGGCATCAGCGGGGGCCTGCTCGCGCGGGATGCGACGGCTCACTGCGGCGACCACAGGCCGACGCGGTTGCCTTCGCAATCGCGGAACTGGGCGAAGTAACCGATGCCGTCCGGCAGTTCGGTGCGCGGCACGAACACATCGCCGCCCTGCTTTGCGATGCGCTCGAGTGCGGGGCGGATGTCGACGAGGCTCAGATACACCGTGCTGCCATGCAGCGACGGCTCGCACTGCTCCATGCGCACGAGCGCGCCGCCCGAATTGGGCTTGCCGCCACCCTCGAACACCGCCATCTGGCCGCCGCCGAAATCCTGGCGCTTGAGCTGCACGCCGAGCACGTTCTCGTAGAACGCCTGCGCCCGATCGAGATCGTGGGTCGGAATTTCAAACCAGGCGGGAACATTCGGATTCAACATGGAGCTCTCCTTCGGGTGATGGGCGCCGGCTGGCGTGGTGCAACAATGCCGGCCGCCCACTGACAACGTGGTGTCAGCAGGCATCGATCCGCCGTTGCGAATCCGTCGCGCGTTTCACCGGACAACGGCGCCGCGCGCATCGAAGGTCGTGCTGCGAAGGCGTCGAACCATTCGGCGAGCCGCGATCGGTTCGTATGGGGGGGCGGCGGCACGCAAAACTCAAGTCAGCTTCGAGGTCTGCTGCGCAATGACGCGCGGGCGGTCGGCGTCGGCGAGACGGACTGCAGGATGCCGTCAAGAAGCCGCGACCCGCAGGCGGCCACGACACGACGTCCTCGCTGGAATCGAGCACATGGCCGAGCGCAACGCGCTGCGATGCGAGCATCGACTTGGCGTGGATATCGCAGTGCTGCTGTTCATCACCGAAGTCGCTGCCGATCCGCTGGCCTTTGGTTCTTGGCGGCGCCGGGAGCGGCCTCGGAAAGACGATGGTGCGCGCCGACTGGCATCGACACGCTCCAGCCCGGACAATGTGCGTTCGCGCTACTTGCCGGAGCCCCATGTCCATGACGTCGATCTCACTGTCCCGATACCTGCTCGAGGAGCAGCGCGCTGGGCATATCAACGCCGACCTGCGCCTGCTGATCGAGGTCGTCGCGCGCGCGTGCAAGCGCATTTCGATTGCGACCGCCAAGGGCGCGCTCGGCGGTGTGCTCGGCAGCGCGGGCACCGAGAACGTGCAGGGCGAGACGCAAAAGAAGCTCGATGTGCTGTCGAACGAGATCCTGCTCGAAGCGAATGCCTGGGGCGGCCATCTCGCTGCGCTCGCGTCGGAGGAGATGGACGATCCGCATCCGATCCCGGACCGCTATCCGAAAGGCGAATACCTGCTTGTGTTCGATCCACTCGATGGCTCATCGAACATCGACGTGAACATCTCGGTCGGCACGATTTTCTCGGTGTTGCGTTGTCCCGAGGGCGTGAAGCCGGATGAAAAAGCGTTCCTGCAACCTGGCACGCAACAGGTTGCCGCGGGTTACGCGATCTACGGATCGAGCACGGTGCTGGTGCTGACCCTTGGCGATGGCGTGCACGCGTTCACCCTCGACCGCGAGCAAGGCAATTTCCCGCTCACGCAATCGAACATGCGCATCCCCGACGACACCTCCGAGTTCGCGATCAACATGTCGAACATGCGCCACTGGGAAGCGCCGATGCGCGGCTACATCGACGACCTGCTCGCCGGCAGCAGCGGCCCGCGCGGGCGCGATTTCAACATGCGCTGGGTCGCCTCAATGGTTGCCGACGTGCATCGCATTCTCACCCGCGGCGGTATTTTCATCTACCCACGCGACAGCAGGGAGCCGGGAAAGCCAGGCAAGCTGCGCCTCATGTACGAGGCCAATCCGATGGCGATGATCGTCGAGCAGGCGGGTGGCGCGGCAACCGATGGTCACCGGCGCATCCTCGACATCCAGCCCGAAAAACTGCATCAGCGCGTCGCGGTCTTCCTCGGCTCGAAAAACGAGGTCGAGCGTGCGACGGCTTGCCACCGAGACACCGCGGCGAAATGAGGCTACTCCGGCGGATCGCGCCGGCGCGTATGGTTTACAGCGCCAAGTATGCACGCGCCCAGCAGCACGACCGCGCCGACGACAATCCATTGCGGCTGCACATGCAGTAGCCAGGCGCCATAGACAAGGCCGCCGATCAGGATGATCGCGCCGATGAGATACAGTCCGAACGATGACATGGGTATCTCCTTGCACAATGATTTCCGCATCGTCCGCCCCTGCACCTGAACGCCCCACCACCGACAGCATGTCCAGCAACGATTTCATCGAGGTGTACGACAACGCGCTCGATGCGCAGGTCTGTCGCGACCTGATCGCGAATTTCGAGACGAGCGGCAAGCTCACGCGCGGCGCAACTGCGGGTGGCGTCAACCCGCGGCTCAAGGACAGTTGGGACCTGGACGTCAGCCGGCACGCGGAATGGAAGAACGCGGAAAACCTGCTCAATGGCGCCATGTTGCGCGCGATGCTCGCGTATATCCGCAAGTACACCTATCTCGCGCTTGCGCCGACCGCGCTGTATCGCAAACGCGCTGATGGCGCAGACGCCCAGATGCTCGGCATCGATGACGTGCGCGCACTTCCGGATGCCGATCTGCAACGCCTCGTCACCCAGTTGTTCCGGCCGGGAGGCGTGAATATCCAACGCTATTTCGCAGACGAGGGCGGTT
Source organism: Dokdonella sp. (assembly GCA_039919785.1). GTDB lineage: Bacteria > Pseudomonadota > Gammaproteobacteria > Xanthomonadales > Rhodanobacteraceae > Dokdonella_A. The sequence continues at coordinate 6,083 of JBDSFA010000022.1, forward strand.
ATCCGTACTGGCACAGCGAGATCGCACCGAAGGCGAACGGCGATGACAATTTGCATCGCGTCCTGCTGTGGACCATTTATCTCAATGATGGCTTCAGCGATGGCGAAACCGAATTCCTCTATCAGCAACGGCGTATCGTGCCGAAGGCGGGTTCGCTGCTGATCGCACCCGGCGGCTTCACCCATACCCATCGCGGCAACATGCCCAGGGGTGGCAACAAGTACATCGCGACGTCGTGGCTGCTGTTCCAGCGCGCGCAGCAGTTATATGCGGACCCGAGCGCGAAGAAGTGAAGCGAAAGATCAATCACTTCGAACGTGAGGCGTGGATCATGGCGGTGATTCCTGCTGCAATCATCGTGATCGGAGTCGTCGCGGGACTGGTTGTTCCATGGTTGAGCAGGTTGCTTGGGTGGCATCCACATTGATGACTACCTCTTGCGTCGACGACGTTTGATTCGAACACGAGGCCACAGCCATGGACCGCATCCTGATCTACGGAGCAAACGGCTACACCGGCGTGCTGATTGCGGAAGAAGCGGTTCGGCGCGGCCTGAAACCGATTCTCGCCGGACGCAACCGCGGCGCACTCGAAGCACTCGCGCAGCGTCTGTCCCTGACGTGCCGCGTGTTCGATCTCGACGATCCTGCTGAAATTGCGCGCAATTTCGACGGCGTTGACTTGCTCTTGAATTGCGCCGGGCCATTTTCGAAAACTGCGGCGCCGCTGCTTGAAGCCTGTCTCGTGCAGAAGGCGCACTACCTTGACATTACCGGCGAGATCGCCGTTTTCGCGCTCTGCCATCACGCGCAACCGCGCGCGAGACGGCAGGGAATCGTGGTCGCACCGGGCGTCGGTTTCGATGTGGTGCCGACCGACTGCGTTGCGGCCATGTTGAAGCGACGCCTGCCCGATGCGATCGATCTCGTGCTCGCGTTCGAGGCCGGCGGCAGCGCCAGCCCCGGCACCGCCAAGACCAGTGTCGAAGGCCTCGCCAATGGCGGCCGCGCGCGTATCGCGGGCGAACTCGTCGAGGTGCCGCTTGCGTGGAAGACGCGCACCTTCGAGCGCGACGGCAAGCAGCGCATCGCCATGACGATACCGTGGGGCGACGTCTACACCGCGTACGTGTCGACTGGCATCCCGAATGTGACGACCTACATGGCCGTGTCGCCGCAGACGATCTCGCGCATGCGCTGGATGCGTCATCTCAAGCCGCTGCTAGGGCTTGCGCCGGTGCAGTCCTTCCTCAAGTCGCGCGCCGCTGCCGTTGCTGGTCCGGATGCACAGCGGCGCGAATCGACCATTTGCCACATCTGGGGCGAGGCGCGCAACGCCGCAGGCACGCAAGCGCAACTCGCACTGGTCACGCCGAACGGATACGCGCTGACCGTGCAGTCCGCGCTCGGCATCGTCGGACACGTACTCGCGGCAAAACCTGCAGGCGACTACTACACGCCGTCGCAGTTGATGGGTGCGGACTATGTGCTGCGCCTGCCGGGCGTGAGCATCCGCGAATAAGTTGTCTGTTCGCACGGCGCCGGTGTGCGCGCGTCAGCGGGAAGTTTCCGCCATGGCAATCCGCCGTTGCGGTCCGCAGGTATCGTTTCCTGCCGGCAATGCTCAAGCGGCGTTACGGGATTCGCCGCCCCTTCGCGTAGATAGAGTCGTACACCACTGGAGTACGTCATGAACACCGCTACCCGATCGGCAGGCTTGCTGCTGGCGCTGCTGAGTTCCACCAGTCTGGCGCAGACGTTTGTCCTCGATCCCTATTTCGGCAATGGTGGCATCGCTACCTACGAATGGCCCGCGAGCAATGGCTACCAGTGGAACGCGGTGGATGCCTGGGCGGCCCGCATGCCCGATGGCAAGTGGGCGATGGCGACGCAACTTCGCGACGGCACCAGCCAGGTTGCCGCGGTCAACTGGTTCGCCGCGAACGGCCAGGTCGTGCCGGGAGAACCGGGGGCGGGATCCTACACAGCGTTCACGCTGGGGATGTGGAACCTGGCCGGTCTCGGCCTCTCGCTGGACAATTCGCTGACGCTTGGCACCAGTTTCCGCCCGAGTGGCAACGACATCGACTTTCGGATCTGGCGCAGCCTGACCGACGGTACGTCAGGCTACAGCGGGTGCAACGGCGGCTACACGCAGCAGGTGTTCTTCGACCTCGCGCCTCCGGCGATCGACGACGTGATGGGCGCGTTCTCGCAGGACTTCGTGGGCCGTCAGGTCATGGTCGGAACCCTTGCATCCGGCGGCGGCGAGAGCCGCATCGGCGTGGCCCGCATCCAGCCGCAGTGCGGCCTCGATGCCAGCTTCA
>JBDSFA010000223.1:0-15334 GCA_039919785.1 Dokdonella sp.
GACGCGATGGTCGCGCAATGGCGCCAGCAGATGCAGGCGATGTGGCCACTGATGACCAATGCGGTCGAGCAGGCACTCGTCGAGGTCGACAAGAAGCCCGATTCCGAAGCAGTGGGGCGCGTTCTGCATGCCTTGTTCGACGAAGTCCGCAACCGTTCCACGCCCGAGCAGTGGCAGGAAATCGGCCTCGGCCCGAAGGTGCGCGCCGCCATCTACGGCGTCGATTTGCTGCCGGTGCTGCGCCTCGAGCTCGCGGATGCAGACGCATTCCGCGCGGCGCTTGCACGTATCGAAAAGAAGTCTGGCGCTTCGCTTGCCACCGCCCGAATTGGCGATCAGGAAATTCGTACCTTCGGCAACGCAAGCGTAACCGGACTACTCGCCATTGAAGGTCGTCACCTCGTGATTGCCTTCGTCGCAGGCGATGCCGACGAAGCGTCGAAACGGCGCGTACTCGGCCTCGACAAGCCAGCGCACAGCATGGCCGAGAGCGGCGCCTTTGCCGAATTCGACAAGGCGCGCGGCTATCTGCCGTATGGCAGCGGCTGGATCGACACACGCCGCGTCATCGCGCTAACCGCTGCGAGCCCTTTGGCCGCCAAAGCGGCAGCCGATGCGGGCGCGCCGGCGGGCAGTCTCGACGCGACGTGTCGCGAAGAACTCGACGCGGTCGCCAGCAAGATGCCGCAGCTTGCGTTTGGCTATACCGAACTCAGCGCAGAACGCATGACCATGCACGCGCGCATCGATCTCGCGCCGGCGATCGCGCAATCGCTGATTGCGATCGGTAGCACCATTCCAGGCACTGCGTCACCCGACGCGCTGATCGACATGGCGTTTGCGTTGCCCCTGCTGCATGCGAAGGATTTCTGGGTCGCCCAGGCAGACGCGGTGGCGAAGTCACCGTTCCGCTGCGCCCTGCTCGCACCGTTGAATGATGCATTCGTGAAAGCGAAAAGCCAGCTCGACCAGACGGTACCGCCGCCGCTGGCTGATCTCAGCGGCGTGCGCATGACCATTTGGCATTTCGCGTTGCCGCAGGGCGCGATCGACGCGCAGAACATGCCGGACATCAGCAGCAGTGTATTGATCGGCAGCAACAACCCGTCGTTCCTGACCAATCTCGCCCAGCTGTCGGTGCCGGCGCTGCGTGACATCAAGCTCGCCGCCGATGGCAAGCCCGTTTCGATTCCAGCCTCGGCGTTGCCGGGCGCGATGGCGGACAAACTCGACATCAACGTGGCGATGAGTGCAAAAATGCTCGGTCTATCCGTCGGCAAGGACGAAGCCGCCCGACTCGGCGACGCGGTCACAGCCGGCAAGGTCACGCCCGGCGTTCTGTTCGAGATGAACCTGCGCGGCGAAATCTACGCGCTGATGGGAGACGCCATGGGCCGCTTTGCGGACAAGCTGCCCGCCGAACAGCGCGCGCAGATAGAAACCCAGCGCAAGCTGTACGCGATGTACGCACAATGGTTCAAGCGCATCGATGCGCGCGTGACGATCGTGCCCGAGGGCATCGATTTCACCGAAAGCGTCGAACTTGCCAAGCCTTGAGCGGGCGAACGAGACAAGCACGGGCCCGACTGCACGTCGGGCCCGCCTACCTCATCCGCCAAGGAGATCCAGCGTCGATTGGTACAGTGCGCTATCGCGGCGGTTGAATTGTTCTATGCGCGCACGTACACCGTCCGGCATATCGTAGATATCGTCCACACGTTCGGCATTGCTGTTCGCTTTGTCCATCGCGCCGACCGTGATGCCGGTCAGACGCGAGAATCGCAGCAGCGAAGTGGAAAGGTCTTCCACCAATCCGATAAAGAAGAAATCACGCGGTCGCTTGCTGCCGAAAAACCGCGCACTGACGTTGCGCATGCGCGGCAATGCGGCAAATTCCTCCAGTGAAAGCCGTCGCTCGATCAATAACCGGCATTCGGGATTGCGAAGGTCGGGTGTGCGCTGCCAGTAGTGGTAGTGGCTTGCGACGCGTTGCACCGGGTCGCGCAGCCAGGTTGCATGGCGCGCCGAAGCGCCGAGGAAGTCGTACTTGTCCGCGACGAAGTGCCCGTGGATGCAGTCGTAAGCGGAGGCCTGCACGTCCCTGCCCTCGCTTTGCCAGCGCCGCCGGAGCATGCGCCAGCGGTAGTTCGGCGCCAGCGGACGGTCTCCGTAGTCAAGCTGCAGGCGCGGTCCGAATTGGGATTGCAGGATCTCCTGAAACGACGTTCCCGCCGACTTCGGTATATGCACGGAGATCAACATACGGCATCACGCGCGCCAGCGTCGTGCGCATTTGCATCATTGTCGTTGACGACGAACCAGCGGCGACCGTGCCATCCGGCGCCCGCAGAGAAGTCGTCCATCGCCTGCAAGACCCGAAGGTGCGGGAATTGCTGCAGAGACCAGGCAATATCCGACTCGGGCAGCGGGTGCATCTCGAACACCGTGTGTCGCCTCCACGCGATACGACGCAGGACGTTCAACCAGCGATTTGAAACCTTCTCGAAGAAGCGCCCTCGCAAGCTCCGATCAGGCCCATTCACGAACTGGAAGATCGCGACGCCACCGGGCGCGAGCACGCGGAAGAATTCCACGACATAGCCGAGCGCCAGCGCCTGCGGTATGTGTTGCAGGACGATGTGGGAAAAGACGAAATCGACGCTGGCGTCTGCAATGCCTTCGATGCGTGCGGACGCGTTTTCGCGAAACTCGACGTTGCACACATCGGCGTTCAGTTTACGTGCGGTAGCGATCATGCTGGCCGATACATCGACGCCAATGACCTGCGTAAAATATTCGGCTAGCGCGCGCGTAAGGCGCCCCGCTCCGCAGCCGAAATCTAAAGCCAGCGCGTGCGCGCGTGGAAGATCGATGGGCGCCAACGCAGCAAACTGGACGTCGACCTCCAGCTTTCCGGTCGCGAAGAATTCCTCGCGCTGCCAGCGCCCACTGCGTTTGTCGGCATGTGACAACACGGCCCACAGGGGATCGTCATGCCCCAGCGTGTGCCAGACGCGGCGCAGGCGTTCCAGCTGCCGGGAATCAGGAGTCGGGAATCGGGAATCGGAAGGAGCAGGCATCGGCGCGATGATACGTTGCGCGACCATCGAACGTATCTTTTTCGATTCCCTATTCCCTATTCCCTATTCTCTATTGCCTATTCCCGGCTCCTCACGTCTCAACGAGTTCGACGCCATCCAGTCCCTGGCTCAACGTGTGCGCATCGCCACCTTGGGCGAGCTTGATCTTGAGGCGCACTTCGTTGGACGAGTCGGCATGGCGCAGCGCGTCCTCGTAGCTGATCTCGCCAGCCTGATACAGCTCGAACAGGCTTTGGTCGAACGTGCGCATGCCGAGGTTGGTCGATTCCTTCATCACGTCTTTCAGCTTGTGAATCTCACCCTGACGGATGTAATCCTGCACCAGCGGCGTACCGAGCATGACCTCCATCGCAACACGACGTGACTTGCCGTCCGGTGTCGGAATCAGCTGCTGTGCGACCACGCCTTTGAGGTTCAGCGAGAGATCCATGAACAGCTGCTCGCGACGATCCGACGCGAAGAAATGGATGATACGGTCCATCGCCTGATTCGCGTTGTTCGCATGCAGGGTGCACAGACACAGGTGACCGGTTTCGGAGAAGTTGATCGCGTGTTCCATCGTCTCGCGCGTACGCACCTCGCCGATCATGATCACGTCGGGCGCCTGGCGCAGCGTGTTTTTCAATGCGTTTTCCCAGCTGTCGGTGTCGATGCCGAGTTCGCGCTGGGTGACGATGCAGCCCTCGTGCTTGTGCACGTATTCGATCGGATCTTCGATCGTGATGATGTGGCCGGTCGAGTTCTGGTTGCGGTAACCGATCAACGCTGCAAGTGAGGTCGATTTGCCGGTGCCAGTCGCGCCGACGAAGATGATGATGCCGCGCTTGGTCATCGCCAGCGATTTCACCACCGCCGGGAGACTCAGCTCGTCGATCGTGGGAATCTTGGTCTCGATCCGGCGCAGGACCATGCCGACGCAGTTGCGCTGGTAGAAGCACGACACGCGAAAGCGGCCGACGCCGGTCACCGAGATGGCGAACTGGCACTCGTGGGTCTTTTCAAATTCCTCGCGCTGCGAGGGCGTCATCACGTTCAGTACCATGTCGCGCGATTGCTGCGGCGTCAGGGCATTCTGGGTGATCGGCGCGATGCGGCCGTTGACCTTCATCGACGGCGCCACCCCGGCCGTGATGAAGAGGTCGGACGCCTTCTTGTGCGCCATCAACTTCAGGTAAGAGGTGAAATCAATGCTGCTCATGGCCAGTCCCAGTCCCGGATTCGCCGGTCCCTCCCGGCGTCGGCGCATCTTACACCTCGCGGCTGTTCGACTGGCGTGACCGCCACCCTCTTTCGTACAACGCCGGCGGTGCGGCGCGCACGATTTTCCTGTCGTGGTTATTCCATCGACGCCTCCCAACAGGGGGCTTGGCTCAGAACGCGACGATGTCGATCCCCGCGTAGTTGCCACCGCGTACACTGATCGTCGCGTCAGCGAACGTTCCCGCCGCGCATTCCGCACACTCGTAGATCGCTGCCACGCCATCACTCGCACGCGGCGTGACGGTCCGGCCGCCGATCACGACCGTCAGTTCCGGCCAATCGGCGAATCCGACGGCGAGATTCGAGATCGCCAGGCGTTCCATCGGCCGCAGCCGCACGCCGAGGCTGTGAACGTCCCCGGGCGCCTGCGGCGGCATGCGTACTGGATAGATCGGCTCGTCCGGTGGCGGCGGCATCGGCGGCATGTCGCCGAGCGGTCGCGCCGGAACGATGCCCATGGGACCTAGGCGTTTCGATGGCTCTGCATCGATGCTCGCGAACAACGCGCGTGAGAGACCGAGCCAATGCTGCCTTTGCGGTTCGTTGCCGCCGACGTGAACGTCGCTGCGCGCGCACGCGATGCGCATCGGCATCGCGTAGTCCAACACCAACTCGCTGGCGAGTTCGCCATGCGCACTCGGTGCGGCTTGCGCGCATAAAAAGCGACCGCTGCTGTCCTGCGCATACGCCGGCATCAGCAGCAGCGCGACCGTCGTCGGCGCAGGATCGCGCTTGATGTCGAACAGCGGCCACCAGCTGAATGGCCAGGCCCCGCGCGCCTGAAACCTCGCCGTACCTTGAAGAACAACCACACAGGCGGCGAGTGCGACCACGACGGTGCTGGCGCGCGCGACCCGTGCCCAACGCGCGTCGCCCAACGATGCGAGGCCACACGCGGCGAGCCCGGCCAGCATTAGCCACGAGGAGGCCGCCATGTAATACGGTGTCATATCGCGCAGCGACACGGTGGTCAGCAAGACTGACAGGGTGGAGAGAACCGCAACGACGACGACGCGCCGGCGCTGCGGATCGCGCGCCATCGCGACCAGCCCGAGTGCTCCGAGGATGCCGCCTGAAGCAGTGAAAAAGGTAGCGATGGCAGCCAGATGCGGCTCCCAGCCAAGCAGGTGTTCAAACCATTCCCGCGTGCCGCCATACGCAACGCCCGTGAACAGGCGCACGACATTCCACGGACTGCCGGTGGCATGAGCGTCGCCCAGATAGTTGCCGGCGCCCTGCAGTTCACGAAATCCCTGCATCGCATCCCAGTAGAAAAATGGCAGCAGCGGCAGCAGTGCAAGACCGCCAGCGATTGCGACGTCGCGAAGCCGCAATGCATCGCTGCGCCAAGCCCACACAATCAGCGCAAGTCCGATCCAGACCAGGCCCGCGTTGGACGGATGCGCGTGCAACGCCAGCACAAACAAGCACGCGACCCCGCACAGATAGCGCAGGCGCGGACGTTGCCAATAGCGTAGCGCGCACAGCAGGAACGCCAGATCGCAGGGTATGGACAGCAGCGGGTGGGAGGGCAGCAGCCATTCGATGCTCGTCCAGTTCGGCACGATCAGGCCGACTGCGAACAGGAGCCCTGCGCGACGACTATGCAGCGCCTTTCCGACAAGATATGCCAGAGGGATCTGGGCCGATGCCAGCAAGCCCATCAGGAACAGGGCGCCGAACCAGGTCCGACCGATCGCGAGGAGTGCGGCCATGATGTAGAACCACACTGGCCCGAGATGGATCGTGTCGTTGAGGACCGGCCCATGCATCGGAAACAGCTCGCCGTGAACGATACGCCAGGCGACGAACAGGTCTCGCGAAAGGCCCATGTGCGTACCCGCGTACGGTACGCGCGCCAGCAGCAGGGCGACCAGCAGCGCAAGCGCAACATTGCGCGTGGCGCGTGATTCCAACCAGGATACCCGGCGATCCATCCGTTGCGTGCCTGCCCGTGAAATGCCGAAGTATCCCATCACTCTTGCGCCGCGCACTCCATCACGCCCACCAAATATCGGCATCGAGGACTCACTGGCTCGGCGCAACTGCATCGCGGTGATAGCGACCGCGCAGGCGCAGGAACGGCCGCTCGACGAAGCGGTAGGTGAGGCTCGCGACCAGCAGGGTTGCCGGCAATGCGAGCAGCAAGGTGTTCAACAGCGCATCAACAACGATGCGGCCAGTGAACGCCATCGGCAGCGCGAACTTGAGCATCATTGTGATGATGAGGAAATGAATCAGGTAGATCGAGTAGGAGATCTCGCCCAGCTTCGCGAGCAGCCGCGACCACCACCCGCGCGCATCGTTGGCACAGTCGATATAGCCGACCACGAAAGCGGCCCACAGCAGGCCTTCAAACATCGGCCAGAAGATCTTCCACGACGCGACCAGTGGCCAGCCGCCCGCCGCGTTGAACGCGGCCAGCGCAAGGATCGCCAAGCCCAGCGACAACCCCGCCAACAGCGCGCCGGTCCGCCGTGACAGTGGATAACGTCGGAAAAAAGCGGCCGCGCCCATGCCGATCAGGAACTGGTCGAGGCGACCGAGGATGGTCATGTAGGCAAGATCGCGGGCATTGCCGCCCGCAAGCACCGCCAGCCAGCGAAGCAGCAGCAACACAGCCATCAGGCCGACCAGGTTGCGCGTCCAGCCTTGTTTCAACACGAGCAGCAGCAGCGGAAACAACACGTAGAACTGCCACTCGACCGAAATTGTCCACAACATGCTCGTGAACGGCGGCGCGACGAGGGCGCCAGGCAGGTTCGCGAAACCGAACACGGTCTGCACAAACGACGACCAGCGGAAGTCATCGGGCGCAGCGGCGATGCCGGCGAACACCAGCAACAGGAACAAGGGATATGTACGCAACAAGCGGTTGCGAATGAAACCGCGATAATCGACGTCGGTGCCGAGCGAACCGTAGGTCAGGATGAAGCCGCTGAGCACCATGAACAGTGCGACCGCGGTATGGCCCTCGGCTAGCGCAGCAGCGAACACGTTGCCCGGCTGGAGCCAGTGCTCGATGCCAAAACCCTGATGGAATCGCGCGTCGTACGAGAACAAATGCAGACCGTGATAGAACACAATCAGCAGCGCCGCATATGCGCGCAAGTGATCGACGGCCGGGAAATAGCGGATGTTGGGACTGCGCATTCGGTTCCTGGTGGACTGTAACGTTCATTTGGAAGGTTGATCGCGAAGCGGATCGCGGTGCTGGGCGCCGGCCCGGAGCGAGGCCCATAGCGGCGGCTATGGGTCGAGTGACTGCGCGCGCAGGGAGCGCGCGCGAACAGCGTAGCTGAGCCGCAAGGCCGGCGGGCAGGACAGCCCGTCGTAACGCCAACTCCAGCGCCGCGAGACCGAGCGAGCCGCTTCCGAAATGAGCGTTGCAGTCCACCAATCGAGCCGCTATCAACGTCGGCAGACTATAACGGCTTGGCGGTCCGGCACATGTGTGCCGGAAGCATCAGGCATGTCGGCGGAAATACACCCATGCGGCCGCAACCAGGATCAGCGGTGGAATCATGTTCGCGACGGCAGGATGGAATCCGTACACCGCGCCGATGCTCACGATCGCACGCTGCAGGAAATAGAACCCGAGCGCGAGCACGATGCCGAGGAACAGGCGCTTGGACAGACCGCCGCTGCGCAATGCGCCAAATGCGAACGGCACCGCGCAGAACGCGAGGATCAGCACGTTGAACGGGTAGAACACGCGTGTCCACCAGGCATTGCGGAACGTCGATGCCTCCTGATGATTGCGATCGAGATAAAAGATGTTGCGCGCCAGATCGCGCAGGGTCATGTACTGCGGCTGCACGATACTGAGCGCGAGCAAGCGTGGATCGAGCCCCGATTTCCAGCTGAGTTCGGGCTTTTCCGTACTCGCCGCGTTGTCGATACCGAACTCGGTGCGACGCACCTTGCGCAGGCTCCAGTCGCCCTGCGTATGCACGGCGCTGTCGGCGATCGACAACGACAACAGGCGGCCTTCCGGATCGAATTCAAATACGCGCATGCCCTGAAGCTCGACCTCGCCCCTCGTCGCATGGGTGTGGCCGCTGCGCGCGCTGATCACGGTTTCTCCATCGCGCGCCCACAGCGCGCCGCCGCGTGCGAGCGCTACGTCCCTGGATTTCGCCGCGAGCTGCAACGCCTGCGCCTTGCGTTCGCCGTACGGGCCGACGGTTTCACCCAGCAATGCGACACCAAGCGTCAGCAGGCCAAGGCCCAGCGCAACCGACGCGCAGATGCGCAATTTGGACAGCCCGGCCGCGCGCAACGCGGTCAGTTCGCCGCTGGTGGCGAGCCCGCCGAGACCGAGCAGACCACCGATCAGCGCTGCATAGCCGAACATCTCGTAGAAACGCCGCGGCAACGTCAGCAGCACGTACGTCGCCGCCTTCGTCAGCGTGTACTGGCCCTGGCCGACATCGTTCAATTCGGAAATGAAAATACGAAACGCATCGAGCCCGACGATCGTGACCCAGGCCATCGCAACGGAAGTCAGCACGGCCATCGCGACGAGGCGGTCGACTTGCTTGGGCATCAGCCAGCGCATCATCCCTTCCTCGCTGCCGCACGCGGACGCTTCAAGCGCTGGCCGTTCCAGATCAGCCACAGCGCAATGGCAATCGCCGGCACGTACACCCACCACAGGCCGAACCCAGACGCGAGCTTGCCCTGGCTGATCCACGAGCGTCCGACCAGCAGGCCGTTGTAGTAGATCAGCCAGACCAGCAAGGCCACGAACAAGCGCGCGTAACGCGGCTCGCGCGGACTGGATTTCGACAGTGGAAGCGCCAGCAGGGTCAGCACCAGCACCGATAGCGGCGCAGCGAGGCGCCAGTGCAACTCGGCGCGCATGACCGGATCGTCGGGCGCTGCCAGCAAAACGCTGGTCGGCGCCGATCGCTTGAGCGTGATCGAGTTGTCGTCGCTGGCGCTATCGGGCAGTTTGATGTCGTTGCGCGCGAAGCGCATCAGACGGTAGTCGTCCTCACCGAGCTTGCCCTCGACGCGGAAGCCGTCCTGCAAGGCGATGTAGCGTCCTTCGCCATCGGCATCGTGATAGAGAAACCCATGCGTCGCCGTGATTACATCGATATGCGTCTTGCCCGCTTCCGTGTCCGCGCGTTCGCTCTCGATGAACATTCGCTTGAACTGGGTGCCATCAGCCGACATTTCGCCGACGTAGATCTGGCCATCGCGTCCTGGCAAGTCGACGAACTTGCCAGGCTCCAGACCCGCCACAATCAGCGAACGGCTTGCCTCCTGCATCAGCCGCTGTGACAGGCGATCGGATGCCGGCGCGAGCCAGAACGACACCGCACCGAGCAAGACCATCATGGGCACCACGAACAGCCCCAGCGGGCGCAGCAGGCCGACGAGGTCGAGACCGGACGACTGCAGCACGGCCATCTCGCTGTCGCGCCAGAGCCGGCCATAGGCGAGCAGCACCCCGAGCAGCACCGCCAGCGGCATCAGGATCGTCAGCGCATCGACCATGCGCAAGCCAATCAGGGTGAACAGCAGGTCGGCGGGAATACGCCCGTGCGCGATCTTCGAAAGCAGGTCGGCGACCGCACCGCCGACCATGACCAGCAGCAGGATCACGGTCGCCGCAATGAAACTGGTGCTCACCTCACGCAGCAGGTAGCGGTCGATGATGCGCGGGCGCAGGGCATCGAGTACGCGCCGGGGAGCAGGGCTTTGCCTTAGAATGGATGGCTTCATGCGGTTGTCGATGGCGTCGCAGGACGACTCCCCCGGCGACGTGCAGGCGAATCGAATGCTCTTCGTTCCGGTTTGCGCCGCAACGTAAGGGCGCGAAGTGTAACCGTCTCCGCAACGTTAAACTTTCTATCACCTGTCGGTAGCCCCCATGACGCTCAAGTTCGCCACCACCACCGAAGCGCCGGAAAGCGCGGCCACGCCCTGTCTCGTCGTCGGTCTCTACGAGGATCGCAGCCTGACCGCTGCCGCTGCGCGCGTGGATGAAAAATCCGCTGGCGCAATCAAGCGCCTGGTCGAAAGCGGCGACGCAACCGGCAAAGCTGGCACGACAACGGTGTTGTTCGGCCTCGCGGGCATCGCCGCGGCACGCGTGTTGGTGGTCGGCCTCGGCGAGCCGAAAAAATTCGACGCGGCCGCGTTTGTCCGTGCTGCCGGCGATGCTGCGCGCGCGCTGAAGGGCCTGCCGATCGCTGCCGCGCTGTCGACCCTGACCGACATCGACGTGCCCGGTCGTGACCTCGCCTGGAAATTGCGCACCGCAGCGCTTGCCGCCGATCACCACGCCTATCGCTACACCGCAACGTTCAAGCCGAAAGACGGCCCGAAGACGCCGCAGCTGGAAAGCATCGCGTTCATCGCCAGCGACGCAAATCCGCGCGCGCTGGTCGAAGCAGCCGCGATCGCGAATGGGGTGCGCTTTGCACGTGAACTGGGCAACCTGCCGCCGAATATCTGCAACCCGGCCTGGATTGCCGCACAGGCAAAAGTCATCGCCGATGGGCACGCGGGCGTCAGCCTCGAAGTGCTGGAAACCGACGACATGCGCAAGCTCGGCATGGGCTCACTGCTGGGCGTTGCGCAGGGCGCGGCCCACGCACCCAAACTGATCGTGCTGCGCTGGCAAGGCAAGGACGACAAGAGCCGGCCGTATGCACTCGTCGGCAAGGGCATCACCTTCGATACCGGCGGCATCTCGCTCAAGCCTGGCGCGGGCATGGAGGAAATGAAGTTCGACATGTGCGGAGCCGCCGGCGTACTCGGCGCATTTCTTGCCGCAGTCGAGCTGAAGCTGCCGATGAACCTCGTCTGCGTCGTGCCGGCAGTCGAAAACATGCCCGACGGCAACGCCTACCGTCCCAGCGACATCCTGACCAGCATGTCGGGCATCACGATTGAAGTGCTGAACACCGATGCCGAAGGCCGCCTGATCCTCTGCGACGCACTCACCTACGTGCAAAAATTCGATCCCGAAGTGATCATCGACGCGGCGACCTTGACAGGCGCGTGTGTGGTCGCGCTCGGCAAGCACGCGTCGGGCCTGATGACGAAGGACGACGAACTCGCCGAACAACTGCTCGCGGCCGGCAACCAGACCCACGATCGCGCCTGGCGCTTGCCGCTGTGGGACGACTACCAGGGCCAGCTCGAATCGGGCTTTGCCGACGTCGCCAATATCGGCGGCAAGTACGGCGGCGCGATCACCGCCGGCTGCTTCCTGTCGCGCTTCACTACGGGTCGCCGCTGGGCGCATCTGGACATCGCCGGTACCGCTTGGGATGAAGGCCGCAAGGGCCTCGCCACCGGACGCCCGGTGGCGCTGCTGACGCAGTACCTGATTGATCGCTGCGCGTGAATTCACCGCTGCCCGATACGCGCCGGCAGAAACAAGCCACGCTGATCGCTTTGATTGGCGTGTCGCTCGCGCTCGGCATCGTCGATGTCGCGCTGGGGTTTCCGCCGACTGAAAGCCCCGGCCGGCTCGCGTTTACGCTGGGTGGCAATCTGGTCCTGCTGCTGATCGGGTTTCGCTGGCTTCAGCTGGACGCACGCGAACTCGATATACGTCGCCCGAACTGGCTCAATGTCGGCATCATCCTTCTCGCTGCGGTGTTCGTGCCGTACTACCTGTACAAGACGCGCCCGGCCCCTCGCCGTCTGCCCGCCATTGCCAGATTCTTCGGCCTGGTATTTGCCTGCATGATCGGCACCACGATCGGCGCCATGGTGATGCAGGCGATCATCGGCACGCCCGTGGCACACTGAAACCGATGCCACGCGCCGACTTCTACCTGATCGACAAGCCGCGCTTCCGCGACGATCCTCTATTGCTGGTATGCGAACTCGCCAAGAAAGCGTTCGCGAACGAGCAACCGACACTGATTCTTGCGCGCTCGCGCGACCAGGCCGAAGCGCTCGACGAGAAGCTGTGGGAGTTCGATGAAAATTCGTTCATTCCGCACCAGATTGTTGGCGACGGTGACGACGACGCGATCACCGCGGTGCTGATCGTGCCGCCCGATGCGACGACGCCCGACCGTCTCCTCGTGATCAATCTGCGCGACGAATGCGCGCCGGGTTTGTTCGAGCGTGTACTCGAAGTCGTCCCCGCCGACGAAGACCAGCGACTGGGGTCACGCGAGCGCTGGAAGACCTACAAGCAGGCTGGATTCGAGGTTGCCAAGCACGACATGTGAGCGGTGTAGTCAGAGATCGAGCCGGAAGCGTTCCTTGCCGGCACCGATGGCACCCGCGCGGCGATAGAAACGCGACGCGTCGACGTTCCAGGCCGGCGTCTGCCATTCCAGCCGCGTATGTCCCGCACGGCGTGCGTGTTCGCGCACCGCGCTCAGGAGCGCCGCACCGACGCCGTGCCCACGCAGGTCCGCGCGCACGAACAGGCAATCCAGGTGCAAGTATTCGCGCGCGTCCCAGGTCGAGAACTCGGCTGCCGCCGTCGCATAACCGACGACGACCGCCGCGAGCTCGGCGACCCATGCGCTCACGCGCGGGGACGGACCGTACATCGCATGCCGCAGTGCCGCGATCTTTCCGTGGGCGTCGTAGTCCCCTCGTTCATGGTGCGCATGCTCGGCGCAAAGCGCGACCAGGTCCGCAAGATCCTGTTCCGTCGCCACGCGGATGACAGCGCTCACGCCGCGGCGTCGCGAACCGCTGGTTCAGCCGTCTCCAGCGCAAAACCTTCATCCAGCCAGCCGGTGATCCCACCAGCCATCAGCTTGACCGGCCGCCCCAACCGGGCGAGGCGCACGGCAGCGCGTGCGGCGCCGTTGCAATGCGGACCTGCGCAGTAAACGACGAACACGCTGTCGTCCGCATACTGGCTGAGGCGCGAACCGATGATCTTCGCATGCGGAATGTTCACCGCGCCCGGCACGTGGCCGCGCGCGTACATCGTGGGGGAGCGCGCGTCGATCAGCACGAAACCGCGATTCGCCGACTGCAGCACGTCGTGCACATCCCAGCAATCGGTCTCAAATGCAAACGCGGATTCGAAATGCAGCAGCGCCTGCGCACTCGATGCTGCAGCAATTGCGGTAACGGCATTGGACATGTGCGGCTCCTGCGCCAAACGGGAGGCCCATTGTCAAACCGCATCGGCATCTGGAATAGTGGCGTAAATGCCGATGTCCGACAAGATTCCGCCAATTTCACCAAAGAGCAAGCCAGCGCTGCCGAATCGGCGCGTCGTCGCCCTCGTCTATGACGGGCTTTGTACGTTCGAGTTCGGCTGCGTCAACGAGGTTTTCGGCCTGTCGCGACCGGAATTGGGACCCGACTGGTACCGTTTCACCACGTGCGCTGCCGAACGCGGTCCGCTGCGCGCCGCCGGAGGTTTGCAGGTGATCGCCACTGCCGGGCTAGGTGCGCTGGCGCATGCGGGCACGATCGTCATTCCCGGCTGGAAAGGGATCGACGTGCCGCCACCCGCGAGCCTGCTGCGCGCGTTGCGGGCGGCGCATGCGCGTGGCGCACGCCTGGCTTCGATCTGTTCCGGCTCCGCGGTACTGCTGGCCACCGGCTTGCTCGATGGTAAGCGCGCGACCACGCACTGGCGCTACGCCGATGCGCTGCAACGGAGCCACCCTCGGGTCAATATCGATCCGAACGTGCTCTACATCGACGAGGACAACATCCTGACTTCGGCCGGCAGCGCCGCCGGTCTCGATCTGTGCCTGCACATCGTGCGTCGCGACTTCGGCGTGGAGATAGCCAACCAGATCGCGCGTCGACTCGTGATACCGCCGCACCGCAAGGGCGGCCAAGCGCAATTCATCGAGCGTCCGCTGCCACCGCGCGAAGACCATCGTCTCTCCGTCCTGCTCGATCGATTGCGCGCGCGCCCGCACGAATCCGTGAGCGTGGCGGAACTCGCAAGCAGTGTCGCGATGAGCGAGCGCACGTTCCTGCGCCGCTTTCGCGAAACCACCGGCACGACGCCGGCCGACTGGCTCATCTCGACCCGCGTCGAACGCGCGCGTGAATTGCTGGAGACCAGTACGCTGCCGATCGAGGCGATTGCCGCCGGCAGCGGCTTCGGCAGCGCGGTGACCCTGCGCCATCATTTTCGCCGCAAGCTGGGCGTCAGTCCGCGCGACTACCAGCAGCGCTTCAATCGCGCACCAACCTCAACCTGAGTCCGCAAAGGCACTGCTACTTGGTTCCGAAGAAACGATCGCCGGCATCGCCCAGTCCCGGCACGATATAGCCGTGGTCGTTGAGCCCGCTGTCGATCCCTGCCGTGAAGATCGGCACATCTGGATGGCGCGCGCGCAGGTGCGCGACGCCTTCCGGGCAGCCGACGAGGCAGACATAGCGGATCGAGCGCGGCTTCGTCTCCTTGATCCGGTCCAGTGCCGCAACCGCGGAATTGCCGGTGGCCAGCATCGGGTCGACCACGATCGCATCGCGCGAGGGCATGTCGCGCGGCATTCGGAAATAGTATTCGACCGCCTGCAGCGTCTGCGCATCGCGATACAGACCAACGTGTCCGACGCGCGCGCCCGGCACCACACTGAGCATGCCGTCGAGAATGCCGATGCCGGCGCGCAGGATCGCCACGAAGACGACCTTCTTGCCGTCGATCAGATGACCGACCGTTGGCGCCACGGGCGTCTCGATAGCGACTTCTCGCAATGGGAGATCCCGCGTGACCTCGTAAGCCATCAGCGCCGACAGCTCATTGAGCAGGCGCCTGAATTCGACCGTGCTGGTGGATTTCTTCCGCAGCAGGGTCAGCTTGTGCTGCACCAAGGGGTGCCCGATCACCTGTACGCCTGCCGTCATCGCGAGCCCTCCGTTTCCTGCCACGGACGATAACCCAGTTGGGCGCAGGCCGGCCCTCCCCTACAATGGGCGATTCCCGTCATCGAAGTGCGCCGCGCGCAAGTGCGGACGCGAAACACCGTGCCCATGGACAAGAGTTTCGAACCCGGTCA
>JBDSFA010000398.1:0-3364 GCA_039919785.1 Dokdonella sp.
GTCAAGAAAGGCGCCTGATCGCCAACAGAAAAAACGTCTTGGAGCATCGAGTCGCGTCTGTGCTCCTCGTCAGAAGCGGCCATCGGCAACGATGGCCGCTTTTTTATGGCCAGGATGGCCGGTACGCCAGGTCCGCGCGCACTCCCGCGCCCACGTACATGCCCACATCGCTGTGGGCTCGCGATGCAGCACCAGGCCAGCGAGCGCACCAGCTAGCCGTGTCGAGCAAATCACCAGCGTGAACGCGTGTCCCATCTCCGCGTCCCCTGTGCTTGAACCCGCGCGCAAAACCACCACATATACCGCATTCCATCGCTGAGGAAACCCCATGAGTTCCGCCGTTGAAACCCGCGCATTTGAAGCCGAAGTCTCCCAGGTCCTGCATCTGGTCACGCATTCGCTGTACTCGCACAAGGAAATCTTCTTGCGCGAGCTGATCTCCAATGCATCGGATGCGTGCGACAAGCTGCGTTTCGCCGCGTTGTCCGACGCCGCGCTGACCGCCGATGATGCCGAGCTGCACATCGATATCTCGTTCGATCGCGACGCGCGGACGCTGACGATTCGCGACAACGGCATCGGCATGACGCGCGACGAAGTGGTCGAGAACATCGGCACGATTGCGCGTTCCGGTACGCGCCGCTTCCTCGACTCGCTCTCGGGCGACGCACGCAAGGACACCCAGTTGATCGGCCAGTTCGGCGTGGGCTTCTATTCGGGTTTCATTGTTGCGGACAAGGTCACGCTGACCACGCGCAAGGCCGGTGCGGCAGCGGGCGAGGGCGTGCGCTGGGAGTCGACCGGCACAGGTGAATACACGCTCGAATCGGTCGACGCGCCACAGCGTGGCACGACCGTGACGTTGCACCTGAAAGCCGACGAGAGCGAATTCCTCGACGCCTGGAAATTGCGCGAGCTGATCAAGCGCTACTCCGATCATGTCGCGTTCCCGATCCGCCTGCCGGTGCAGAAGGACGGAGTGGACACGGAGGAATTTGAAACCGTGAATCACGCGGCGGCGCTGTGGGCTCGCCCGAAGAGTGAAATCACCGACGAGGAATACCAGGCGTTCTACAAGTCGCTGTCGCACGACTACAACGATGCGCTTGCATGGTCGCACAACCGCGTCGAAGGCTCGCAGAGCTATACGTCGCTGCTGTTCGTCCCCGAAAAACCGCCGTTCGATGCCGTGATGAGCGGGCGCGAGGAACGCAAGGGTCTCAAGCTCTACATACGTCGCGTCTTCATCATGGATGCGAGCGAGCAATTGTTGCCGAACTACCTGCGCTTCGTGCGCGGTGTCGTCGATTCGGATGACCTGCCGCTCAACGTGAGCCGCGAAATTCTGCAGGAAAACCGTCTCGTCGCGCAGATCCGTTCCGCTTGCGTGAAGCGCGTGCTCGATTTGCTGGAGAAGCTGGCGAAGGACGAGCCGGAGAAGTTCCAGCAGTTCATCAACGCGTTCGGCAACACCTTGAAGGAAGGCATCGCCGAAGATACCTCCAACCGCGAACGCATTGCCAAGCTTCTGCGGTTTGCTTCGACGAAAGCCCTCGACGCGCAGAAGAACGTGTCGCTGGACGAGTATATCGGCCGCATGCAGGCCGGGCAGGATGCAATCTGGTACGTGACCGCCGATTCGCATGCGGCGGCCAGCGGCAGTCCGCATATCGAGGCGCTTCGCGCAAAAGACATCGAAGTTCTCCTGCTCAGCGATCGCATCGACGAATGGATGATCGGCTATCTCGGCGAGTACGCCGGCAAGAAATTGCGCAACGCGGCAAAGGGTGAGCTCGATACGCCGGACGGTGCGGAAGGCGAGCGCCGAAAGCAGGCCGAAGAGGCGGCGCAACCGCTGTTGAAGAAGATTGCCGACGCACTCGGCTCGCGCGTTAGCGAGGTGCGCGTCAGCCATCGGCTGACCGATTCGCCTTCGTGCATCGTGCTTGGCGAATACGACATGGCCCTGCACATGCAACGCCTGCTGCGCGAGGCTGGGCATGAGGTTCCCGGCAGCGAGCCCGTGCTGGAGATCAATCCGGCGCACCCACTCGTACGCGCGCTGGAAGATGAGTCCGACGCGACGCGCGTGCAGGATCTTGCCCTGCTGTTGTTCGAGGAAGCGCAGCTGACGGCCGGCGACCAGCTCGCCGACCCCGCTGCGTTCATCGCGCGCGTGAATCGTGTGTTGCTGGGTAACGCTCCGGCGGCCTGATCGCATCGCGGCTGCCGCGATATGGCAGCCGCTGCGTGCTACCATCGCGGGCGGCTTTAGCCGTCCAAACGGACAGGGCGACATGCAGATCGAGACCAAGCTGCCGAAGGTCGGCACGACGATTTTCACCGTGATGAGCCAGCTCGCGATGGAGCACAAGGCGGTCAACCTCGGTCAGGGATTTCCTGATTTCGATGGGCCGCAGGCGTTGCGCGATGCGCTCACGCGGGCGATGAACGAAGGCCGCAACCAGTATGCGCCGATGACGGGCATACCGGCGCTGCGTGAGCAGATTGCTCGCAAGACCGAGCGGCTGTATGGGCGCAAGGTCAATGTGGACAGCGAAGTCACGGTGACATCGGGTGCGACCGAAGCATTGTTCGCGGCGATTGCTGCCGTGGTTCGCACGGACGACGAAGTGATCGTGCTCGATCCTTGCTATGACTGCTATGAACCGGCGATTGAACTCAATGGTGGCGTCGCGGTGCATGTGCCACTTGATCCGCGCGATTTCTCGCCGGACTGGCAGAAGATCAAGGATGCGATCACGCCGAAAACGCGCATGATCATGATCAATACGCCGCACAATCCATGCGGCTCAGTCTTCAGCGCTGCCGACGTCGATATCCTGGCCGAGATCACCCGCGACACCGAAATCCTCGTTCTGTCCGACGAGGTCTATGAGCACATCGTGTTCGACGGCGCCGCTCACCAGAGCGTTTTGCGCCATGCGGAGCTCGCCGAACGCAGCTTCGTGGTCAGCTCATTCGGCAAGACGTACCACTGCACCGGCTGGAAGGTGGGCTATGCGATCGCGCCGCGCGCACTCTCGGCGGAGTTCCGCAAGGTGCATCAGTACCTGACGTTCTGCACGTTCACGCCAGCGCAGATCGCGCTGGCGGAGGTTCTACAGACACATCCCGAGCACTACCTGGAACTCCCCGCGTTCTATCAGGTGCGGCGCGAATTCTTCCGTTCACTACTTGTTGACTCGAAGTTCCGCCTGCTGCCGGTCGGTGGTGCCTATTTCCAGGTCGTCGACTATTCGGCGATCAGTGATCGCGACGACCTCGGCTTCTGCGAATGGCTGGTCACGCATGCGGGCGTCGCGGCGATTCCGCTGTCGTCGTTCTACGAGACGCCGCCGCC
>JBDSFA010000224.1:0-2534 GCA_039919785.1 Dokdonella sp.
GTGCGCTTGTCGTCGACATAGGAGCTGAAGTCGCGGCGGTCGTGCGCCGCGCTGGCGCCCGCCGCAGCGCCGCCGGCAACCGCAAGGAAGCAGCCGCTCAGTTGCGGCAGAAGGGTGATCAACAACAGCCACGCGAGTGGTTTGCAACGCATTGAAAAATCCTCAGCAGGCATCAAAAGCATTCTTGCACCAGTCCAGCGACGGCATCGCTGCATCGCCCGCAATCGCGAGCACATCGAAACGACAGGTGCGCTGGGCCAGGCGCGGTTGAGTCGAAAGGAAGATGGCCGCCGCACGCACGAGTTTCGCACGCTTGGACGCGCTGACCGAATCGATGCCGTCGCCGAAACCCCTCGCACCACCGGCGCCACGGCGATAGCGCACTTCCACGAAGACGATGGTGTTGCGCTCATCCATGACCAGATCGAGCTCCCCGTGGCGGCAGGAAAAATTGCGCGCGATCAGCGCAAGACCGGCGCGTTCGAGATGCGCGAGTGCGATGTCCTCGTAGCGGGCACCGGCGGATCGCGTGCCGAGGCCCGCGCCGGTCGAATTCATTGCTGTATCGACGTGCTGCTCAACGCGCCGTCGACCGCTTGGGCCATGCCGTTGCGGAAACTCGCCCAGCCAACCGTGCGATGAATGCGCCCGAAGCTGTCTGCGGTCAGTTCGCCCGTCGCGCCGCCGAGGTAAGCATCGGGATGTGCGAGCAGCCAGTCCATGTAGGGCAGCAGCGCATAGGCATCCATGCCGAAGGCGAACAGACGCGCGCCGGCGCCGTTCGCACTCGCGATCTGGCCCGATACCTGGTTGCGCTCGGGTCGCCCCGGGATCGGTCCGAACAGCCAGGGCGCATCGCAGAATTCGACGCCGTCGAGATCGCGATCAAGCGAAGCGTTGCTGTCGCCGGAATACACATGCGATGTCGCGAATACCGGCGCATCGACGCCGGCTGCCTTCAGCTGCGGCAGCAGCAAGCGTGCCTGCTGTGGACGCATCGTGATGAATACGCCCGCATCCGCGCCGGAGCCAAGGCTCGCGGTTGCCTGCGTGATCGACGTCGTGTAGTTGATGTCCTTGTCGCCCAGACGCGCCTCGCCAACCACGCTGCCGCCGGACGCTTCGAACTGCGCGCGGAATGCACGCACGGCACGCTCGGCCCAATCGGTACTCGCGGCAACTACCGCTACGCGCGTGATGCCGCGTTGGCGCAGGTGCTCGGCGACCTGGGCGCCTTCGGCGTCGGGCAGCAGCCCGAACTCGGCGCTGCCCGCAGGCGGCACTTCGCCGGTGTCCGGGTGATTGAGCGCGAGCACGCGCGTGGGAAGCGATTGATGAAAGAGCTCGCCCACCGATTCGCGCTGCAACGGCCCGACCACGTGGTCGGCGCCGTCGCCGACCGCCTTGGTGTAGGCGGCGACGGCTTCCGCCGGGGTCTTGCCTGCGTCGTAGACACGCAACTCAGGGCGGTGCGCGGCGTCGTCTGCAAAATAGGCGGCGAGGAATCCATCGCGGATCGCCTGCGAGACACCGGCGAGCTGCGCATTCATCGGCAGCAGCAGCGCGACATGTTTCAGGGAAGCATAGCCTTCGGTTTCGAGCGAACCGTTTGCGCCGGCGCTCACCGTACCCACCATATGGCTCGGGCGCGGCATGGCGCGCGCAAGTGTCTGACCTTTTCCGCGCAACGCCTGCTCGATCCAGGGTCGAAGCACGTCGCCGGCGGGCAATTCGTCGACGCGCGTCTTCAGGGCTTCGACGTTCATCGACGCCAGCGCTTCGTTGAGTTGATGGCGGTTCTGCTCTCGATCGACGCCTTTCAGGTCGCGGTCGAGCGACGCGCGCGTATGCGCGGATGCGAACGCATCGCCGCCAGCTAAGTCGGCGCGCGCGCGCAATTCGAGCGCACGCAGGCGCTGGTTTGCCGGTACGTCAGTGCCGACGTTCGCGAGCATGGCCTGCGCCTGCGCAACGTCGCCGTGTTTGAGAGCGATTTCCGCATCGAGCAGCTCAAGGCGCAACGGTTCGTCGCCATGCAGACGGCGGCGCTTGATGTCGCCGAGCGCATGCGCGGCTCCTTCAAGGTCGCCGCGCTCGCGCAAGGCTTCGGCTGCGCGCAATGAATAGTGCGCGTGCGCATCGCCACCGCTGACCTGCGCCAGTGCGAGGAATTCGCTCGCCGATTGATCGAGATCGCCGTGCGCATACAGCTGCTCGGCGTGGTCAGCTTCCGCCGACGAATCGGGGCTCGGGCCGGACATCGTCGCGCAGGCTGCGAGAGCGAGGCTGAAAACCACGGCGAGCGCGAGACGACACGTGGGGTGGTGCGCGGGACGCGCGCCGGTGGCCAGGGTCGAGAGGTCCAGCATCCTGCGTAGCATCATCGTCGTCCGTCCGCACATGGGGAAGCCGAGCAAACCGCCGGTGCCTCGCAGCTGCCAGACTGCGATGATAGCCGATCGCGGCGGTGCGCCTGAATCGGTCGGCTCCCGAGTGCTGACGGCGATTCAGCGCCGACTCATGGCAGGCTGACT
>JBDSFA010000288.1:0-1595 GCA_039919785.1 Dokdonella sp.
GAATGGCACTGACTTAAGCATCATGGATGTCCATGAAGCCGCAGTTCTTCTCGCGCGATATGGCGATGTTGGGTCAATAGCGGAAAGGGTTTTGGTCTTCGTTTGATCGCGCGTGGTTCGATGCGACCGGGCCTGTGTGCGACGCGCCGTTTGGCGATCAGGCTCAGCAGAATGTTTACGGCATCCGGTTCCATGTGGGTCAAGCATTGTCGGCAAGCCATGCATAATTGCAGCGCGTGTTTGAAGCTCAGTTGGCGCGGCAACACACCCTCCATGCCAGCAGCGCGCAGCATCATCCGGCGGATGAGGTTGTAGGCCAGCAGGTGCACCCATATTTCTTTGACCGCCATGGCTGGACTCTTGCTGCCGAGCATCTCCATGCGCATCGTGGTCTTCAAGTTGCGAAGGTCCAGCTCGACATGCCATCGCTGTCGATAAAGTAACTTCAGTTCACTCTTGGGCGTCTGCTTGGCGCACAAGAGTGTGGTCATCAATGTCTTTCCATCGACCCGAAGCTCGCGAACCGTCAATCGGTTGGGCGCCTGTGCGAATTGCTGCTCGGTCATCCATGGCGGTCGCATCGTCGGCTTCTCAAGGTCGATCACATGGTCGCGTTCCCCAAGGCGACGGCCGCGGCGGAAATCGGTACTTCGCCGACGCGCGCCGTGTTGCTCGAAGACACCATCGACCCCACGCTGCTTGAGTTCGGCCAACAGGAAGTACGTCGCAAAGAGTGCGTCGCCAACCAACACACTTCCGGGTTCGAGTCGATCAAGCAGGCCGCGCAGCAGCGTTTGCTCGTCATTGCCCTTTCCCTGATACGCGCAGGTCGCGGCGTCCAACACAGCACCGCTGGACAGGCAGAACAACGCCAGCAGCCGGCTGATCGGGAAACCCAGCCCTGGTTTCTGCGATGTCGGTTGTGGAAAGGCCGCCTGGTTCTGCGAGGTGTCAGCCATCAAGACCGTTGTGCCATCGACCAGACAAACCGGTCGCCCTTTCCATGTCCATTCAAGAGGCACCGACGCGGACATCGCTTGTCCGGTGAAACTCACCAACGAGGAAACCATCTCTTGCGGAAGGCGTTTGCGCGCGCGGCAATAGGCAGCCGTTGAGGTGCTGCAGGCAGGCAATCCACCCGCCACACGACGTGCCGCGAATTCGTTGATCGCGTTCTGGCACGACCGATCGGCATTCAAACCCTGGGCCATGAACATCGCCAACGTCTCCGTCGGCGGCAGCAAGCGCTCGCGATGAGACGGCAACAACCGCTCGACCTGATCGAGCGTCGCATCGTCCGTCAGCAGATCGAAAAACGCATACGCATCCGTTTTGCGGATTTGCTGCGAAGTGCGGCGTTGCTGCGAACGAACGCGGCGATTAGGATGCATCGAGGTCGGCTCCTTTTGCTAGCGGTGTTGTCTAGTACCTCCACCTTAGCATTTGGAGCCGATTTCACTTTTCAGATCAAGAACTTGGGCTTAAGTCAGTGCCATTCCATTCTGACTGCTATCTTCGAGGCGCTTACTGGGATGGTGCTAGGTCGTGGTATGCAGTGGCGTTTGGCAACAACCAAGCGTTCACCTTTTCTGCCT
>JBDSFA010000216.1:0-6272 GCA_039919785.1 Dokdonella sp.
AAGATCGTGCCCGATCGTACCGACAACCAGCCCACGAAGGGCCAGCCTTCTATCTCGCTCTTGGCGACAAAACTGACCGGGCGCGCGCCATGCATCAGCACGATGTCGAGCCATGAAATATGGTTGGCGACATAGAGCACGGCGCCTGGCGTCGTCTCACCGAAGCAGCGGATGCGAAATCCAAACACGCGCACCAGCCGGCCCGACCACCAGCGGATCATGAATTTTTCCAGCGACGTGTCGCCGATGCGGATACTCGCGGCGACCGGATTCAGCGCCAACAATGCGATCGGCGGCGTAATCGAGGCAAGCAGCAGCAACAACGGTACGCGGATCGCATAGCGCAGGGGGCGCATGCGGTCGGGGGCGGGCGGCTCGATGTCAGTCTGGACGGCACGATTCATCTGGATCGCCATGGTAACGGAGTTTTGGTGCGATGCCGCATGCGGATGCTCTGAAAATTCGACCGCCCATCTTGGAGCAATAGCGGTTCAGGCAGAGTCTATTCGCGCCAGGCGACCACTATTCGTACTCAGCCAGATCGTTCAAATGCTGCTCCCACCAGCGCGCCTCGCCGACATAGCCGAAGGCGCGTGGGAAGGCGGGATCCTGCCAACGCGCGGCGACCCAACCGGCCCAATGCACCTGGCGCATGATGCGCAGCGGTTCGATCAGGCCCATTTCGCGATGATCGAAATCACGGAACTCGGCATAGCCTTCGAGCAGCGCATCGAGCGCACGCGGAGTGGGTGCGAGCATCCACAGGTCGTGCACGGCGGGGCCTGTGCGCGCGTCGTCGAGATCGACGAAGTGCGGACCGGTATCCGTCCACAACACATTGCCGCCATGGCAGTCGCCATGCAGGCGGATGCGCGCGATAGGTTCGCGTTCGGCGAACTGCGCGTCGATCGACGCTGCGATCGCAGCAGTACGCGCGCGATAGGTTTCGTGCAGACGTTCCGGCAGCAGGCCCGAGGCAAGCACGGCCCGCGCGGCATCGCGGATATAGGTGTTGGTATCGATTGATCCACGCTCGCGGAAACGCGCGCGCGCGCCGATGCCGTGCATGCGTGCGAGGAGGCGGCCCATCCACGCGAGGTGATCGGCGGATTCGAGTTCGGGCGCGCGCCCGCCGCGGCGCGGATACAAGGCATAGCGATAACCGGCGTGCTCCAGCAGGGTGCGACCGTCAATGATGAGCGGCGCGACCATCGGTAATTCCGCTGCAGCGAGTTCCAGCGCAAATGCGTGCTCTTCCGCAATCGCCGCATCGCTCCAGCGACCGGGCCGGTAGAACTTCGCGACCAGCGGCTGGCCATCCTCGATGCCGACCTGGTAGACGCGATTCTCGTAACTCGCCAACGCAAGCAGGCGGCCATCGCTGACGTAGCCGGCCGCATCGATCGCATCGAGCACGACGTCCGGTGACAGCTCCGCATACGGCGCGGCGACCACGCTCGCGCGATCAGATCGCATGCGGCGACGGACGCGGCACCACGGCGAGGGTCAATCGCGAGATGCATGTCAGTCGCGCGCGCTCATCCTCGATACGGATCTCCCAGACCTGTGTGGTACGCCCAAGGTGCAACACGCGCGCCGTGCCGGTGACGATGCCGCTGGTGGCCGCGCGCACATGGTTGGCGTTGATGTCGAGGCCGACAGCCATCTCGCCCGCATCGATGCACAGGTTGCCGGCGAGGCTGCCGAGCGATTCGGCCAGCGCGACCGATGCGCCACCGTGGAGCAGACCGAACGGTTGCTTGGTGCGGGCATCGACCGGCATCGTTCCGCGCACATAGTCGTCGCCGACTTCCGTAACCCGCATGCCCAGATGCTCGACCAACGTATCGCGGTTCCAGGCGTTGATACGCTCGATATCGGTCGTTTGCTTCCAGATGCTCATGCAACGCTCCAGCGGATGGGACGATTGACTATAGCAAGCACGCTGATGAGAGCCGCGTCGCCGCGGATATGGAGGCACACATTGGATATGCAACTTAGCCGACAATCGCCGAAGCCGTTGTAGATAGTGGTCGGTCCGCGTTCATTGCCACTCGCGGTGCGTCGCGGCGCTGGCAACACTGTCTTTGCATCCGATGTATTACGATTCATTCGGCCATTCGCCGGATCCACCGCATCGGACGTGAACTCCGCGGGGACCCGCATGGTCGATGGATGTGCCGCCCAACCCGCTTGCGAGGCCTTATGCGTCGAACTGCGCTCCTGATCCTCGTCCTGCTCCTGGCGAGCCCGCACGCATTCGCGATGCGTTGCGGCAACCGCCTTGCTAGCGAGGGCGACCAGGATTTCCAGGTCCGCGACCGCTGTGGCGATCCGTTCTGGACCGACCGCTACACAAACGTGGAGATCATCGGTGCACACGGCCCGGTCGAAGAGCAACGTGAAGTGCAGTTCGACATCTGGTACTACAACTTCGGCCCACGCCAACTGATGCGACAGCTGGTATTCCGCGACGGTCGCCTGTTGCGTGAAGACACGCTCGGCTATGGCGTCAACGAAATCGGCGATGACTGCCATCGCGTACTCGGCAATCTCAGTGCAGGCGAACTCGTCGCACGCTGCGGCGAACCGGCGTCACGACGCAGTCAAACGGATACGCTCATACGACGGCCTGCACGCGGCATCGAGCTGTGGCACGACCAGCGTCGTGAGGACTGGCTCTATGACAGCGGCGACAGCGAGTTCGTGCGCCTCGTACGCCTCGTCGACGGACGCGTGACGGGCATTGAACGCGTGCGGCGCTGAGACTGCCTGCTTCGGGCGGATGCATCCATTTTCTCGCAGCGCAGGATCGCCCGGCGCTCACTTCAGCATCGGCAAGCGCGGAACTCCATGCTCACTGCGTTCCTCGAATGCAATCGGCCGCGTATCAAGTGGTCCGCGCAACTGGCGCAGGCCAACTGGCGTCGTCGCCTCGCCGCGCGTGAGGCGCAGCGCATTCGCGTAGCAGGTGTTGGCGCCGGCGAGATCACCTTCGCCCTTGCGACAGTCGCCCAGCGCTTCCCACGCCAGTGGCGACTCGGCCAGGGCAAGCGAGCGTTCCAACGCTTCCTCAGCCTTGCTCCACTGCGATTGCTGGCCGTAGAGACGGCCAATCGTCGTCAGCAAGGCCGGGCTGTTCGGCGCCAGCACCAGCCAACCCTCAGCCTTCTGCGTGCGAATCGGCGCTTCCGCGCTGCCGAGGTCGCCGTACACGGTGGCAAGCGGCTCGCTCCATTCACGCCGCTGAGCCGATTCGATTTCGTCCATCGCAGCGAGCACCTGGCCGAGCGCGGCCGAACGGCGCGCGAACGCGGCGACGAGCTCCGGCCTGCGGCGTTGCGCGCGACTCGCAGCACTCCACAGCGCGTTGAGCCGGTTCGCATCGGGAGCGGCGACCAGCGCCGCAGCCAGCACACGCGTTTCCAGCTCGGCCTGCGAGTCGGGTGTCAGCGACTGGCTGCGCGCGAGCGCGGGCAGCGCTTCCAACGCCGTCTGCGTATCACCGGCGGCAAGCGCGCTGTCGATGAGCAGATGCGAGCCGCGTGGTGAAAGTTCGCCGGCCGCGACCTTGGACTTGAGCAGGGCAAGGGCATCCACGTTGCGCCCGTTATCCATCAGGATTCGTGCGCGCAATGCATCGGCGGCACGCAGACCGTTGGCACCGACATCATCGAGCACCTGGGTCGCGCGTTCGGCTGCACCGCGTTCATGTGCCGCCCGCGCCATGACCAGCAACGCCGGTGTGCGGAACGCCTCGTGGTTCGCGGCCTTGGCCAGATCGCGTTCGGCCTGCGCGTAGTCGCCCTCGACGAAGGCGGTGATGCCACCGGCGAGACGCTCGCGTCCACGCCGCTTGACCGCGCGGCCCCAGGAACGGAATGGCCAGCGCAGGAGATGCCAACTTGCCGTCAGCGCTGCCCACAGCAGCAGCAGACCCGCAATCGCGACAACCACACTGGTTTCGATGGTGGTGCCGCGTATGCGCACTTGCAGGTACCCGGGATCAGCCGCGAGCCAATGCCAGGCCAGCGCGGCGGCGACCGCGACGATGAGCAGCAGGAGAATCGTGCGCCAGAGTTTCATGCGTCGGCCCCGTCTTGTATCGGCGACGCTGCATCCGGTTTGTCATGGGTCGTCGGCGTCTCCGCGGCGGGCGTCGCTGGCCGCGGCAGCGCCAGTGCGCGCGTCGCGCGCAGGTTGCGAAGTTCCTTCAATGCGCTGCCTAGCTCGGGCAGGGCCGGCGCGAGCGGCTGACCCGCCATGCCATCGATTTCGGCGAGCACATCCTTTGTGGGGGCAGCCTGCACGTCAAAACTGGCAGCGATGCCGGCTCGGGCGCGCGCCAACGCGGCCTTGTAGCCCTCCGCATCGCGCGCGAGCAGAGCCACTTCGGCGGCACGCAGGTCGACGGCAGCGAGCGAGCGCGTCAGGCCGACGTCGCGTGAGCCACCCGTATCGATGTCACTGCTGTAGCTGATGCGAACGAACTGCGCGAAGAAACCCTGCCAGCGCGAGGCAGGCGCCGCTTCAGCCGAGGTAGCACGCTCGGTCGGCAGGCGCGGCAACGCGGCGCGCACGCGCTCGATCGCGCTGATCGCCGCATGCGTCTCAACCGGCTTGCTCGCTTCGAGCGCGTGCAACTCCGCACTGATCGTCTGGCGCACCGACGAAAACACCGGATCCTCCGCTGCTGCCAGCGCGGAATCGGCCAGTTTGTACGCGGCCATCGCTGCCTGTGCATCCTGGAACAGGGCGAGGCGTTCCTGCGCCTGCTGCAGCAGGAATTCGGCCTCGTTCAAGGCGAGCGCATCGCGACCGGTCAAGCGCTGCTCGGCCAGATTGGCGACCGCGTCCTCGATATGACGCGAGCGTTCGCCAAGCCCGAGCAACTCTTCCCGCATGGCCTTGTTGACGCCATCAGCGTCGGTGAGGCGCGTGCGCAGCGATTCGAGATCGCGTTTGCGCTGCTGCTCGCCGCGCGCGAGTTCATCGATGCGCGCGGCAAGCTCGCTGCGCAGACCCGCCTGTACGTCCGCCTGGCCGTGTTCGACCACATACGCGCGCCACAGCGCGACGCCACCCACGATCAAGGCGAGCAGCGCCAGCACCATGGCGACGCCAGAACCGCCGCGCGCCGCATCGACACGCCTGTTCGGCGTGGGTGATTTCGATTCGACCGCAGGCGCGGGCAGCAGATTTGTGGAGTCTTCGCTCATGCGCGCATGCTAGCCCAACTGCGCGGCGGCGGCAGCATCGGCGCGACACGATCGCGTCACAATCGATGTCGCGCCAGTGCCTTGCAGGCCGCGTCGAGCAGATCATCCGCCGACGCCGAGGCGGCTTCGCGCACATCCTCGAAACCGTGGTCTTCGGCGATCGCCGCGAGCCGCGCGCTGCTGACAACGAGAATCTGGTGACGCAGGCGCGCAAGCAACGGCGGCGGCAGCAAGGCCACGAGGTTGACGAGCGCCTCGCCGCTGGACATCAACGTGATCAACGGATCTGTTGCGCGCGCGAGCGCGTCGAAATGGCGCCGGTTCAGGCGTGGACGTCCGCGCTCGTAGACGTGGATCGACTCGACCTGTGCCCCACGCTCGCGCAAGGTTGGTGCGATCAGGTCGCGACCGCCTGCTGCGCCGATCAAGGCGACGTGCTTTCCGCGCACGTCGGCAAGTCCAGGAAGCGCGAGCAAGCCTTCACTGTCGCTGCGCTCGGTTGGCGCGCTGGCGCGGATGCCGTGTCGGCTGAGTACGAGCAAGGTGCCGCTGCCGACGCCAAACACGCCTGCCTCGCAACCCATTTGCAATCCAGGCTCAAGGTGGAACGCAAAACGCACCGCGGACGGGCTGGTGAAGATCCAGCAGTCCGCACCAACGGCTGCCCGCAACAGCGAACGCGCCGTCGGCGCGTCTCGCGTTTCACGCAGGGATAGGCCCGGCAGCGCGACGCCCACGGCGCCGCGGGCGCGAAGGACCGAGAGCAATGCCGCCGCCGTGCCAATCGGCCGTGTAACCACGAGATTGATGCCGGTCAACGCGGAGACGGAAAGGCAATCGGACATTGGCATCCTGCGGACAATATGGCGGGATCATACGCGCGCGGTGCGTGCGCCGGACTTGAGTGCGGCGCGCAGCTTGCGCACACTCGCGCGCCTTCGCCGAATCCAGTCCGCCATGCCCGATTATCCAGAACCCACAAACCGCGCGCATGCGCTGGCGCTCGAGCGCGATTTGCTCGCCGACATCCCGCTCGCACGCGCGATGTCCCTC
>JBDSFA010000451.1:0-13949 GCA_039919785.1 Dokdonella sp.
ACCGACAAGAACAAGAAGAACACGCCAGACAAGATGCTGGTCAAGAAGTACGACCCGGTCGTGCGCAAGCACGTCGAGTACAAGGAAGGCAAGATCAAGTGATTCGCGTCTGACGCGGATCGTCCCGATACTTCGGGATTGCCAAAAGAAAACCCGCCTTTTCGGCGGGTTTTTTTATGGCCATGGATGGCCGGTACGCCGGAAATGCAGGAGCATTTTCCGGCGATGGCCATGGATGGCCGGTACGCTGGCAAGGCAGGAGCAATTGCCAGCGTCGACGTGCGATGACTGTACATCGTCTCCGCAGGCTCTCCCCGGCGCCAGCGAACACTTCCCGCGTCCCTGCGGGTCGCAAATGCAGGAGCATTTTTCCGGCGATAGTTATCGCTTGAGCGCTCAGGACTAGCGGTAGTTCACGGTTGCGGCAAAGCCAGCGTCAGAGACCAGACAAAATCGCGCAGCACGTAACCCGCAGGCGGTGGTTGCGGCGCGCCGGTGATGAAGTTCGGATTCTGCTCCTGCCCCTGCGGATTGATGGACGACAGGTTGTGGCAGGTGATGCACGAGGACTTTGCCATCGCCTGTGGATTGCCGGCGTTGTCGCCTTCGATGATCGAGTTGCCGAGCCGGGTTGGCTTGCCGTTGGCGTCGAGAAAATCGGTCTGTACACCGTCAAGGCGATAGTTTGACCACTCCGGCGCAAGCTTGGCCTGCTGCATCAACGCGGCCAGAGCCGACGTCTGCTTGGTCGCGGCCCCGCTGCTGGTGGCCGGGCTCGAACCCCAGGGATCGTTGCAGCCGAGCACCTTGCAGCGCTGCGAATTGGTCGTCGTGTTCTGCGGCTCGAACGTGGCCCATATCCACTTGTCGATGAGCTTGGAGATGAGGTGGATGCCACCGAGCGCGTAGCAGACATTGTCAATCTTCTCCACGTGCACGCCTTGGGGAAGATTGCTGCAGCTGGTGAGCTGGATCCAGTCCGCCTTGAGCTCGACCGCCGCCGCCGGGAATGCAAACGTCTTGTCCGCATTGATGAAGGCAACCTGGCCCGGGCGCGTCGTCAGGCCTTGCGAGGTGATGTACTGCTGCGCGTCGGCATTCAGGCGCGCTTCCTCACAAATCGTGCGCTTGCTCCAGGTGCTCGAGTTGCAGTTCTGGTTGGCCACCTCGGGCGCGGCCTTCTTCGCCGGCAAAGCGCCCTTGCTTTTCGCATGCGCGTGCGCCTCGGCCTGTGCTCGCAGCATTGCCGCGAGTGGGCTCATGTGAAAGCGGGGGCGTTCGCCAGCGGCGAGGGTCTGGACCGAGCTTCCGCCGTAGAGCTGGTTCTGCTCGATCCAGGTCTGCCAAGTCACATACGGATACGTGTTTGCATTGACCGGGCAGGTTGCCGCGACAAAGAGCTGCCACGCGGTTTGCTCCGGAGTTGCGGCAACCGACGTCGGCGGCGTGCAGGCGGCCGACGGCGCGTCTTGCGCACACACCGAATTCATTGTGAACGCCGCGAAAATTGTGGCCGCGATGAAAAACCTCGATGCGAGACGAGCAGTCCCTTTCATGACGATTCCTCCGTTACTTTGTGTGAGCGAAGACAGGGAACCGTTTGCCCAACAGGCAGCGGGCCACGACCACCGAGAGTGTGCGAAACATCCCTGATCCGGCACGATGGCCGTGTCCCGCGGCATCGCAAGGCTAGTCGTGCCGGGCGTATGCGCAACAGCTGTAAAGAATCACAGCTACACAGGCATACAACCGACAAGCAGATTGCCGGCGCGCACTGTCGAACGGCATTGAAACGCGATGCCCCCGAAACCCAGTGACGCGAGCAGACCATCCGTAGCGGTAGGTGTCCGCGACCGCTCGCAGCCGGCCTCAACGCGGCCACAGGCGACGATGGCGACTGGCAATGCAGCCCAAGGCCGACTCCTGATGGCTCCGCAGAAAATGTTCCGGCACTTTCGCAGAATGTGCCGTTGCGCAACGCATCGCGGCTGGCCGCAGGCTACCCTGCAACATGTTTTCAGCCCGTTTCGCGTCTTCAGGTATGCCCATGTCTCCGCGTCTTGCTGCCAGTTTTTCGCTAGCCCTGCTTTCTTGCCTTTCTTCCACGGCGTTTGCGCAACCTCTACTTCAAGGCAATCTGGAGTTGCTGTGGGGCGATGCGGCACCCGGAGACGCCACGCTTTCGCCCCAGTTCAACGTGAACCTCGTGGATGCAGCAGGTCAGCGTCAGCCCCTCGATGCGCAACAGTCGTTGTGGGCCGCAGGCGACTTGTTCAGCCTCGCGGGTCACTCCGTTGCGTTGACCCTGCAACCGGGACCTTGGCCCGGCGGTCGGTTGGCACCCGCGGCCTTGGTGGATGCGGGCGAGATCGACAGCCCGGCATCACCGGCCGTCACCGGCGCCCAGCCTTGGGTGACGATCCTGTGCAAGTTCAGCGATATTGCGGCCGAGCCGAAAAACCTCGCCTATTTCGGCACGATGTTGTCGAACCAGACCGGTCGCCTCGACCACTACTGGCGCGAGGTGTCCTACAACAAGGCGAACGTGTCCGGCAGCCTCGCATATGGCTGGTTCACCCTGCCCAGCCCGCGCTCCACCTACATCACCACGGATGCGAACAACCACCAGACTGCCGACCTGGGCAAACTTTTCAACGACTGTACCGGCGTTGCGGACCCCACCGTCAATTTCGCGCCGTTCGTCGGCGTGAACACGATGTACAACGGCGATCTCGACGGTTACGCCTGGGGCGGCAACCGCTATGCTGCGCTGGACGGTCCACAAAAGAACTGGTACGTGACGTGGGAACCAAAGTGGGGCTATGAAAACGAGGCACCATTGACACACGAGATGGGCCACGGCTTCGGCTTGCCGCACGCGAACAATTCGGACCTCGATAGCGATCCCTACGACAACACGTGGGACGTGATGAGCGATGGCTGGCACAATGCCGCAAGCGATACGACGTATGGCGCCCAGCCCAAGCACCTCAATATCTGGTCGCGCAACAAGCTGGGCTGGATCGATGCGGCACGCAAACTCACGGTCAGCACTGACGGCATCGTCAGTGGCATCACGCTCGACCGTGCAAGCCTGATTGGTTCGACCCACACCCAGATGATCGTGGTGACCTTGCCATCGCCGGAACCGGCGACGCACTACTACGTCATCGAGGCGCGCAAGAAGGTCGGTTACTACGAAGCTAAGCTTGCCGGTGACGCGGTCATCATCCATGAAGTGAACACGACCCGATCGGAACCTTCGTGGAGCGTCGACGCCACCGTGCCGCCGGCAACTATCGCCAATAATGCCGGATCGATGTTCGTCGTGGGCGAGAGCTGGATAGCCCCGAACAATGCGTTGCGCGTGGATGTGACGGGCGCAACCACGGATGGTTTCCTGCTCAATGTGCGTCGCGGCAATGTGCCCGATGAACTTATCTTCAAGAACGGCTTCGAGTGAGCGAACGCAACGACCTGCCGAGCGTGGAAGCCGGTTCGGGCGGATTTTTACGCTGGTATGAAGAAGCCCGCCTCGCGGCGGGCTCCTTCACTCAACACGGCGGCGGCTACATACCCACATCCTAAGTCTCTGGCGCGTACGCGCCTGCCACTTCAACAGATCCTTGTGGCCGAGGCGCAAGGTCTTGTCGGCGCCGCGTTGCGCAAGATTGCGCACGAAGCATTCGCCGCCGTCCTGGTCGACGAGCATCGCGTCTCGCGCCGGGACAAACAGGCATGTGATTAGCTGGCGCTCGTGCTACTGCGCCTTGAGCAGGAACGGTGTATCGCGATTGCACCGCAGTGACGAAGAAATCGGTGCAGACATCAATTGGCACGCAAACACGCGTGTAAAAAAACCCGCCAGACGGCGGGTTTTTTGGTTCGCCGCGTGCGTCGAGCGTCAGACCATTTCGCCGGCGAGGCGATAGCCCTTCAGTCGTGCCGAGAATTCGCTGAGCGTGCGGATGCCCGTCGCTTCGGCCTCGGTGCACCATTCGCGCAGGGCGTCGATGAGATTGTCGGCATTGCGGCCACTGCGCTGCTCGGTCAATGCAGCGAGGCGTGCGCGGAATTCGCACACGGTACGCAGCTGCGGGTGCTTCTCGGTGAACTGGGTCATGCGCTCGCGCGAGGCTGTATCAAGCCAGCGTCCGCCGTTGCCGAGCGCGAGGCGCAGGCGACGCGGAAGCGCTTTGAGGCCAGCGCCGGCCTTGCCTGCTTCATCACGCAGGGTCGGCGCAATCACGCCGCGGAAATAGTCGCTCATTACATGGAAGCGATGCGCAAGCACGGCTTTGGCCGTGTCAGCGTCGGGCAGCTTCATGTTCGGGCGAATGTCGAGCGACGGAGCCACGCGCAATACCTTTGCCAGACCCAGCGCTTCGCAGCCACGGATGACCGCCCAACCGATGTCGAACTCGAACTTGCGCAGTGCAAATTTCGACGAGCTCGGGAACGCGTGGTGGTTATTGTGCAGTTCTTCGCCACCCAGCCAGATCGCCCAAGGGGTCAAATTGGTTGCCGTGTCCGCGGTCTCGAAGTTGCGATAACCCCACCAATGGCCGACACCATTGACGACGCCTGCAGCCCAGAACGGGATCCAGATCATTTGCATCGCCCATAGCGCAATGCCCACCACGCCGAACAAGAACGTGTTGAGGACGAGTAACATGGCGACGCCGAGTATCGTGTAGGGCGTATACAGTTTGCGTTCGATCCAGTCGTCCGGCGTACCGATGCCGTACTTGTCCATGTCGGCGCGGTCGAGACTTGCCGTGCGGTACAGGTCGACACCGTCGAACAACACCTTGTTGAGGCCGTGGATCTGCGGGCTATGCGGATCTTCCTCGGTCTCGCACTTGGCGTGATGCTTGCGATGGATCGCGACGTATTCCTTCGTGTTGATGCCGGTCGAGAACCACGACCAGAAGCGGAAGAAATGCGCGAGGGCCGGATGGAACTCGACACCCCGGTGCGATTGGCTGCGATGCAGGTACAGCGTCATCGTGAATATCGTCAGCTGGGTGACGATCAATCCATAGACGAGCCACGTGCCCCAAGACGCCTGGGTCAGCCCGCGAGAAGCAAAGGAAAGCAGGGAATCGAGCATGGATGTCGCACGGAGTGGGACGGAAAGTCCACTATACGCGGACCAGAATGGGGCTGCCACGGCCTTTCATCAAGGTTTGCGCCCATGCGGCGTGATCGAGTTCTCATCACGGCGCTTGCCCTGCGGCGGTCGAAACCGGAACAATCGGAGTTCGTGAGCATCCCCAACCCAGCAATCCTCGCCCTCGACCATGTCAGCCGCCGTCTTGCCGGTCGCGAGGTTGTGCACGACCTCAACCTGAATGTGTCACGTGGCGAAGTGCTCGGCCTGCTCGGCGTCAATGGCGCCGGCAAGACCACGACGCTACGAATGATCGCCGGTGTCCTCGCGCCGAGCACGGGCGCGGTTCGCCTGGACGGCGCCAATCTTTATGAACAACCCGAACGCGCGCGCCGTTGCATCGGCTACTTGCCCGAGACGCCGCCACTCCATCAGGAACTGAGCACCGAGGAATTCCTGGCGTTCTGCGCGCGCCTGCACGGTGTTGCGCGCAAGGCGGTTGTCGCTGCGGTTGCACGCACGCTCGAGCGCTGTGAGCTGGGTGAGGTGCGGCGCCGGCCGATCGCGGCGCTTTCCAAGGGGTTTCGCCAGCGCGTCGGCCTGGCTCAGGCCATCGTCCACGAACCGGAGCTGATCGTGCTCGATGAACCCGCTTCCGGCCTCGATCCGGTGCAGGCGATGAAGCTGCGCGAGCTGGTGCGCGGCTTCGGCCAGGATCACGCGGTCATCCTGTCCACGCATGTGCTGCCGGATGTCTCCGCCTGCTGCGACCGCGTCGCGATCCTGCACCGCGGCGAGTTGCGCTACAGCGGTCCAGCCACGCCCAATGTCGCCAATACTTTGCGCGTCGGCGTCGCCAGGACAACGGGCGCGAACGATTGGGAATCGCTGCCAATGGTCGCTTCGGCCGAGGCGATCGACGGCATTCACTGGCGTGTGCACCTGCGTCCCGGCGTATCGATCGAAGCCTTTGCAGTCGCCGTGGTCGAGCGCGGACTTGGCCTGCTCGAATTGCGCCTGGACACGGCGCCACTGGAGTCGACTTTCCTCGCGATCGCCACGGCCGACGCGCCGGCGCAGGCCGCATGAGCGCGACTGCCCTGATCGCGCGCCACGAATGGCGCCGTCTCGCCGTGCAGCCGTTCGCGTGGCTGCTTGCCGCCGTCGTTATTGCCTTGATGGCATGGCAATACCTGCTTGCGTTGCAGGGATATCTCGATCTCGCGCCGAAACTGGGAGGCTTGAAAGATGCGCCCGGTGTAACCGACCTCGTCGCGATTCCGCTGCTGCGCAGCTTCGGCAATCTGCTCGTGCTGCTGGTGCCGCTGATCACGATGCGCACGCTGGCTGGCGAGCGTGGCGCACAGACATTGCCCTTGCTGCTCGCGAGTGGTGTAGGCAACCTGCGCATTGTGCTCGGCAAATATTTCGGTGCACTCGGCTTCGTTCTCGTCTTGATCACATGTGTCGCGCTGATGCCGCTTGCGCTCGCCTTCGGCACGACGCTGGATCTGGGCAAGATCACCGCGGCCTTGTTCGGTCTCGCGCTATTCGCGGCCGCGCTGACAGCGATCGGAATTGTCGCCAGTGCCTGGGCCGCGCAGCCGGCGCTCGCCGCTGCCATCGCGCTGACCATCACCCTGCTGCTCGCGGTGGTCGATGCCGGGGCGCGCCTGCAAGGCATTGCCAACAGCGGGATCAATTACCTCGCCTTGCCAACGCATCTGGAGCCGTTCTTCCGCGGCCTCGTGGCGAGCGTCGATATCGTCTACTTCGTGCTGATTGCGGCGGTCACACTGGCGTTGGCGGCGCGCCGCCTCGACACGCTGCGTTCGAGGTCGGACTAGTGGCCTGCAACGCTCATTTCGGTGGCGGCTCGCTCGGTCTCGCGGCGCTGTGCTTGCCCCTCACTCGACCCATAGCAACCGCTATGAGCCTCGCTCCGGATCGGCGCCCATTACCGCGATTTCGTCGCGACCCATCCACCAAATGAACGTCACAGGCCACATGCGCGAACGCCTGGGCAATACGCTGCACGCGTCGCTGGTGATCGCGGTTGCAACCCTGATCGCATTCCTCAGCACGCGTTTCGGTTTCGAGCAGGACTGGACCCACGCGCGCAGTGCGAGTCTCGCCGATTCTTCGATCACGCTGCTGAAAACCCTCGATGCGCCGATTGAAATCACCAGCTATGCGAGCAAGCAAGGCGGACTGCGCGGGGTCATTGCGGATTTCGTCGATCGCTATCGGCGTGCAAAACCGGATCTGAGCCTGCGTTTCATCGATCCCGATGCGGATCCAGGTGCAATGCGCGACGCCGGCGTGAAGGTCGATGGCGAACTCGATATCCACTACAAGGGCCGCAGCGAGCGCCTCAAGGTACTCAGCGAAACCGAGTTCTCGAGTGCGCTGTTGCGCCTGTCGCGTGCACGCGAGCACATCGTCGCGTTCCTCGAAGGCGAAGGCGAGAGGCAGCCGCTCGGCAAGGCGAATGCGGATCTCGGCCAGTTCGTCGCGACGTTGACCGAACGCGGTCTGCGCGCCGTGCCGTTGCCGCTCGCGAACACCGGCAAGGTGCCGGAGAATACGGACCTCGTCGTGATCGCGAATCCGCAAGTGAAATTCCCGGACGCCATTGCCGCGGAGCTGGTCGACTACGTTGCGCGTGGCGGCAATCTCTTGTGGCTGACCGAGCCGAACGAGAACGTCGGACTCGACGACCTGGCCAAGACGCTCGCGATTCGTGCGCTACCCGGCACAGTCGTCGACGGCAGCGGGCAGGCATTTGGTCTGGGCGATCCGAGCTTCGTCGCGATGGATCACTATCCACCGCATGCGATCAGCAAGGACTTCGCGCTGACCACGCTGTTCCCGCAGGCGGCTGCGCTTGCGCAGCTGGCCGATGCCCGCTGGGACATCAAGTCGATTTTGCGTTCGAGTGCGAAATCGTGGAACGAAACCGGTCACATCCCGAAAGCGGGCGAGACTGCCGATAGCGTTCGCCAGGATGCCGACGCCGGCGAAATTCCGGGC
Source organism: Dokdonella sp. (assembly GCA_039919785.1). Classification (GTDB taxonomy): domain Bacteria; phylum Pseudomonadota; class Gammaproteobacteria; order Xanthomonadales; family Rhodanobacteraceae; genus Dokdonella_A. The sequence goes on from JBDSFA010000451.1 coordinate 8,147, forward strand.
CCGCTCGACCTTGGTTTCGCGCTCAGCCGCGTGTCACCGCGTCCGGACCGGCGCGAGCAACGCGTGGTGGTAATCGGTGACGGCGATTTCCTCTCCAATACGTATCTGGGCAACGGCGGCAACCGCGAGTTGGGCCAGCGCATCTTCGACTGGCTGCTCGGCGACGATGCGCAGATCGCGATCGCGGACAAGAGCGCACCCGATCGCGAGTTGAAACTTTCGCAGGCTGCACTGACCACGCTCGCGCTTGCGTTCCTTGTCGCGCTGCCGCTGTTGCTGACGCTGAGCGGCGGGCTCATCTGGTGGCGCCGTCGGCGTCGCTGAGCGGGGCTTTCGCGATGAAACGACATACACGCACCAACCTGTTTCTGATCGTGATGGTGGCCTTGCTTGGCTTCGCGGTTTACGCCGAGCTGCGCAAGGAAGACGCGATTGCGACCGACCCCCTTTTCACGTTGGACCTTGCCACCGTACACACGGTCAGCATCAGCTGCAAAGACTGCACGCCGCGGCGTTTCGAGAAGATCGACGGCCACTGGCGCATGCTCGAACCGTTTGCGCAAGCCGCGGACGACGCACGCATCGAGCGCATCGTTGCGATCGCGCGCGCGCCGGTGCGTTTCCGGCATGTGGCAGGCGACCTCGATGCGAAGAAACTCGGCCTCGAACCGCCGTGGGCGAGTTTGCGGCTCGACGATACGACGCTGACTTTCGGCACCACCGATGCGATCCACGGCGATCGCTATGTGATGGTCGGCGGCACGATTGCGCTGGTGCCTGACCGCTTCAGCGCGCTGCTGTTCACGAAGCCGGAGAGCGAGCTCGCAACGCCGCCTGTATCGACTATTGATGTGGCCCGCAAACAGTAGGAAAGATCCGTTCGCCCTGAGCGTAGCGCAGCGAAGTCGAAGGGGCCTGCAGCACACTGTTTGTGGGCCGCATCAATAAGGAATAGCGCGTGCCGGAACTGCCTGAAGTCGAAACCACACGGCGCGGACTTGCACCGCACTTGATTGGTCGTACCGTGATCGCACTCGACATCCGCCAGCCGCGACTGCGTTGGCCGATACCGCAGGTGTTGCGTACGTCCCTGCCGGGACAGCGCATCGAGGGGATCGAGCGGCGCGCAAAATATCTGCTGGTGCATACGAAACCCGGCAGCGCGCTCTTGCACCTGGGCATGTCCGGTTCCCTGCGCGTGCTGCCGCAGAACACGCCGGTCGGCACGCACGACCATGTCGATTGGCGCCTCGATTCCGGCCAAGTGCTGCGATACACCGATCCGCGCCGCTTCGGCAGCCAGCTCTGGCAACCGCGCGGCGAAGTCCATCCCTTGCTGGCCGATCTCGGCCCCGAACCGCTGTCCGATGACTTCGATGGCGACCACCTGTGGTTGCACGCACGTGGACGCAAGGCGGCGGTGAAGATGTTCCTGATGGATCAGGCGATCGTCGTCGGCGTCGGCAATATCTACGCGAGCGAGGCCTTGTTCGCGGCCGGTATCCATCCGAAACGCGCCGCCGGATCGGTTTCGCGCGAACGCTACGCGCGTCTCGCATCGGAGGTAAAGCGCATCCTCGCGTATGCGATCACGCGCGGCGGCACGACCTTGCGCGATTTCATCAGCCCTGATGGCGTGCCCGGTTACTTCGAGCAGGAGCTGTTCGTCTACGGCCGCGCGGGCGCCCCGTGCAAGGTTTGCGCAACGCCGATCAAGACGAGCGTGCTTGGCCAACGGTCGACCTTTTACTGCCCGCGCTGTCAACATTAAGCGGGCAGCAAGCGGAAGCTGACTTTCCAGTTAGTCGAACCGCACCCGGCATGATCTTTGCTTGTTGAGAGACAAGGAAAAATTGGGGAGGGAGAATGTCTAAATTGACGCATGACCGTGTTGTCTACAAGGTCTTCCCGGATTTCAAAAGCGCTTGCTCTGAAGCGAAAGCCCTCGCCATGCGCTACGGGGAGTTGATCGACCTTAAGCCGAGGAATAGTGGAACGGCTTTGATCGTCTCTGAGAGGTTGTTGAGTCAATTGCTAGATCAGCAGGCGATTCGGGATCAAGCCGTCGTCGATGGGAGCGCAGCCAAAGTGGCAGTAAGCGACTCAGCTCAATCGTCCTACCAAGCAGCCATGGGGACCAGCGAGGTTGCTGGCACTCCGCGAGCGGTGATTGCCGCGCGTTCTATATCAATGGCTGACGTCAAGGCGCAGCTGTCCCGGGATAATAGGGGCGCCACAAAGGAGCGCAGTCCCTCACGCGCTTGCAAGACGCCAAGCCATATCCCGCCAGCCTATCCATCCATCGTAATCGGTCACGGCGGTGTCGCCGCGATAGAAGTGTTGGACGAACAATCTCGAACAAGGAAACTGATAATCGATTTGCAGCACGCATACCAATCCGCGCCGCCTGACGAAATGACGGCTTGGCTCAACGCGACACTCGCAACATTCGGTAGCGCTTTGGTCCGTCGAGTTGGCAACGTCGGCAATTTGTGTGTGTCTGTTTTGGAGGGCCTCGGACGCGAAATCATCGATCTGAAAGATGCCGTAGTCGATCGTCGAGCAAGTAGCCATTTGGAAGCGCGGGCGCGCGCCAGAGGTCAGTCAGCCACTGACTTTGTCGGCGCATGCTGGGGTCAGTCGCACGATCTGATCGCTGCGCTCCGCCGGGATCCTGCGAAAGTCGGTCCGGATGTGCTTGTTGCAGCGTTGGCGTTCTATTACGCCGGAGGTGGAATCGATGGGGATGGCGGCGTTCCCGATGTGGACATCTCCCTGTTGGGAATCGGTGCTCATCGTTCACTCTTTACACACTCGATTCTGTCCGGCGCAGTCATAGAAACCGGTCTGTTTTCACTCTACGATTTCCTTTCCCGAACGCACAAACATCTTCCATTGGGACACGATCCGATGTGGGATGCGCTGCACGAGCGTATAGGCCAAATCACCACCAAAGCGGCTCAGGGAGCCAGCTTCGGTTTGGCATATCACATGGGGGTCGATGCCACGTTCCAACCCGCCGCGTATCACGATCTGCCGTTCCAAGCATCTATGGAAGTGCATGAGGCCATTATGGGTACGAATGCTGTAGCGGAAGGTCTTGATGTCTCGAAAAAACCTGAGCCGTCAGGCGCACGCGTATATGTCGGCGGAAAAACCCCGGGGGCGAAAGCGGAAAAGAACGTCATTGCGATCGGCGTTGGCGCGGCTGCTGCGGTGTGCGGAGTACTCATCGATCTATACTGCTGAGGCGGTACTCAAGCGCCACTTGGATGGTCTTGTTGCTGGTCAATCCGTCAAACGCAGGACGAGGCAGCGTCCGCGCTGTCAACATTGAGCTGACGCCGGGTGGCCTGCGCCTGACCCAACGCGAAATGTCCCTTTGTGCGGACGTCTTGCGTACTACTCCCGAACCCACCTTTGCCGGAGTCACGCATGCGCATCTCCCCACTGCTTTTGCCGCTGGTTTTCGTGCCACTGCTTGCGTTTGCGGACGCGACGTTGCCGACAGCCGATAAACCAGGAGCGAAGGATCCCGCAGCGCTCGGTCGCTATGAGGGCAGCCTGATCGTCGAATACCAGGGCGGTGCGTTCGACGCGATCCGTATGCCCGTATCCATTCTGGAACGCGCCGAACCGGTACACGCCACTAGTTTGAACAACACGGTTTTCCAGGCACAGAAGAATGTCGACGCCGAAGGCCGACTCGCGCGCGTGGTGTACCTGCAGCCCGTCGGACGCAGTCCGCTCGAAGTGCTGCGCAACTATCAGGATGTCATCAAGGCCAAGGGTGGCGAGACGCTCTACGAATGCAAGGGCGACGACTGCGGTGGCGAGGCCCGGTCAGGCGCGGGCCACGGTGGCGGCGACGTGGGCCTGATCGACATCCTGTTTCCGGGCGAACGCATCGATGCCGACGCATTCAGCAATGCGGCCTGCGCGGTGAATCGAGATCGCGCCGATCAGCACTACAGCGTCGGCCGCTTTGGTAGCGACGGCGCGCAGACGACCGTTGCCGTGCTGACGTATGTGGTCAGGGACGATCTCTACTGCAAGGCATTCAATGAACGCACGATGGCCATCGTCGTCGTTGTCGAAGCAAAGTCGCGCGAGCAGAAAATGGTGACGGTTTCGGCGTCCGAGCTGGGCACGGCGATCGCCGGGAGCGGTCGGATCGCCCTCTACGGCATCCTGTTTGATCTCGACAAGGCTGAACTCAAGCCCGCGTCCACGGCCCAGCTCGAGCAAATCGGCAGCCTGCTGAAAAACGACGACGCGCTCAAGCTGATGATCGTCGGGCACACGGACAACCAGGGCAGCGTCGCTCACAACCTCGAACTCTCCAAGCGTCGCGCCGACGCGGTAGTCGCTTCGCTCACGACGCAATATGCAATTGCAGCGGATCGGTTGATCGCCCAAGGTATGGGCAGCGCCGCGCCGGTTGCGTCGAATGACAGCGAGGACGGCCGCGCAAAGAACCGACGCGTGGAGCTGGTCAAGCAATAGCAGCGAATGTGCGCTACTGGACTGTAACGCTCATTTCGGTAGCGGCTCGCTCGGTCTCGCGGCGCTGCGCTTGCCCCTCATTCGGCCCATAGCCCCGCTATGGGCCTCGTTCCGGGCCAGCGCCCAGCACCACGATCCACGTCGCGATCCATCTCCCAAATGAACGTTACAGTCCACTAGTTGGTCCGTATTCAATCGGGCCAGCGCAGCGCGAGATGGCGATTGTTGAACTCGGGATCGTCGAATGCACCGGCGTGATGGATCGTCATGTTTGCGGGTGCGCCCTGGGTTTCGATGACTCGACCGTCCTCGACGATGCCGCCAAGTGCCTGGAACTGGACGAAACCATCCGCAAGTTGGCCCGCAACGCCGGCCGCGGCGGTTGGCACGTTGCGGATGCTGATGTCGGGTCGCGCGAACTTGCGCATGCCACGCGTATGCACGTGCAAACGACTCTCGGCCTGATCGTCTTCGTTGCACAGAATCAGCACGTGGTCGCGCGCTGTGAAGGCTTGGTCGGCAAAAAAATGCTCACGCCATTGCGCGGCGTCGAACATGGAAAGCGTCTGCGGATCGATCACCGCGACGCCGCCGAGATCGCCCAGCGCGGTGATCGTACCGACCAGATCGCGCAGCGAATCCAGATCGTTCGGGTCGGCCAGCGCGCCGCGCAGCATCACGCATTCCCGCGCACTCTTCGCGCGTTCGAACAGGCGCGCGTTGTCGTCCCACAGTAAACGGCCAAGTGCGCCGGCGAGTGGGTAGCCGTCCCACTTGGAGAGTTCGCGATTCACGTAGCGAACGACTTCAATGCCGGGCGGCGTGCCGCGCGTGCGGTATTCCACAGCGTCGATCTTGAAATCCGCTTCGAAGTCGCCAAACACGAACCAGAGCAGGAATGCCTGGTCGCCGCTGTCGCGCCACTGCGGTCGTGGCCAGTTTGCTTCACTCATGGCACTTCCCTCTTTGCATCCAGCGGCAGCACGGGTTGCTGCAGTTCAACGCGGTCTTCGCCAGACATGATCTTCTTGAATTCGGTGCGGCTGACGGATACGTAGCGATCGTTGCCGCCGATTTCGACTTGCGGTCCATCGGTGACCGCGCGACCGTGTTCGTCGACGCGCACAACCATCGTCGCCTTCTTGCCGCTATGACAGATCGTCTTGATCTCGATCAGGTTGTCGGCCCATGCCAGCAGGTATTGGCTGCCTTCAAAAAGCTCGCCGCGAAAATCGGTGCGCAAACCGTAGGCAAGCACAGGGATGCCGAGCGTGTCGACGATATCGCTGAGCTGCCA
>JBDSFA010000212.1:0-24074 GCA_039919785.1 Dokdonella sp.
TGCAATCGTTCGCGGTTCGAACCGTGGAAGCCGCAACCGGCAAGTCCGCAGTTCACTGCCATTCGGCGTGCTTTTCCTCCAGCGCCAGCGCCGCCATCGCATTGCGGTAGTGCTCCATGTACCGCGAGCGGTCGCCATCGAAGCGCAGCGGCTCGCCGACGAAGATGTCGACGAAGAACGGCACAATCATCCATTCACCCTTGGGCAGTGCCTTGCCGAGACCATGAGTGAAGACCGGAATCACCGGCACGTCGGGACGACGCTCGGCGATACGCGCGAGGCCGCTCTTGAATTCGGCCAGTTGCTCGGGCTCGCCGCGCGAGCCTTCGGGAAAGAAAATGAGGATATCGCCGCGTTCGAGCGCGGCGGCGACTGGCGCGAGCAGATCATCGTGGATGTGCTGGCGCTGGCGATTCAACGGCACGATGCCGACCACGTTCAACGCAAACCATGCGAGAAGCTTGTTGCGCAGGAAATAGTCGGCCGCGGCGACCGGGCGCACGCGCGGCAGTAGTCGCAGGGGCAAGAGACTGATCATCGCCATCGCGTCGAGATGGCTGTTGTGATTTGCGGCAACGATAGCCGGCCCCTTGATCGGCAGGCGTTCGCGATGGCGCACGTTGAGGCCGAGCACGAACAACACGACAGTGCGGACGAGTACGCCGTAGAAGAAAAGCCTCAGCAGATAAGCCATTTCTCGATGTTCTCGTACGCCAAGAGCTAGAAATAAAAGAACGCCATGAAATGAAAGAACAGCGGCGCGGTGAACAGCAAACTGTCGATGCGATCGAGAATTCCGCCGTGACCGGGAATCATCGAACCGGAATCCTTCACGCCGATGTCGCGCTTGACCGCCGAAATCGTCACGTCGCCAAGGAAACCGCCGAAGCCGATCATCAGGCCGACCGCAATTGAATCCATGCGTGTGAGCGGGGTGAGCACGGGCGCCAGCAGGAACGCGACGGCAGTGGTCGTGAGCGCACCGCCGACAAGGCCTTCGACAGTCTTCTTCGGACTCACGCTCTCGATCGCCTTGCGCCGACCCAGCGTGCGACCCCAGATGTACTGCAGCACATCATTGAGTTCGGTCAGCAGCACGACGAACAACAGCAGCGCCGCACCGTGCGCCGGCATCGCCTTGCCGTTCGGCAGCACGAGCAGGTAGGCGAGATGGCTGAGGCCGAACACCATCGTCATCAGGCCCCAGTGGATGGTGCCGACCGCGCGCAGGAAATCCTTGGTGTCACCGCGCAGCACCATGCGCATCGCGATGAACAGGAAGGCCCACACCGGAATGAAGATGAGGAACATCGTGTACCACTCGCGCCAGATCCAGAAATACTGGATCGGCACGCACAGGTAGACCCAGAACAGTACGCTGCGGTCTGCACGGCGGGTCGGAATGAGCGAGAGATATTCCTTCAGCGCGAGAAAGGAAAGAATCGCGAAGAACACGATCGCGATATCACGCCGGAACGAGATCGCAACCGCGAACACAGCAACCAGTACCCACCACGAACGCACGCGTGCGGCAAGCTCGACGTGGCGATTGCTGGTATCGCCACGACGCATGAACGCAACGATGACGGTCGCGACGACCAGCATTGCGACGATGGCGCCGAGTACCCACAGCACGCTTGATGGAATCCACAGGTGCAGCGATTCGACACTCATGCGGCGCCCTCCTTTTCATTCACTTCGGCGAGCGACCGTCGCGCACGCGTGATGATCGCCAGGATGCTCCCCACGCAGCATAGCCACAGCACGAGACCCAATCCGTCAAGATTTGACCCGCCCAATCCAAGTCCGAGCACCAGCCCCGCCACGCCGATCACCAAGGCGCGGTCGCTCTTGCCAAAGCCATCGTAGCGTCGGCTCGCGCCAATCTGCACACCGACCACGCCTGTCATCTCGACGATGATACCTAACACCGCGAAGACGACGATCGCGGCCGAAGGAAATCCGGGCCGCAACGCGAGTGGAAGATACATGGCCGCGTCTGCAACGACATCACCCAGTTCATTGAGGATTGCGCCCAGCTTCGACGCCTGCCCGTGTTCGCGCGCAAGCATGCCGTCGACCGCGTTGAGCGCCATGCGCAGCAACAGCGTGAGCGGCAATAGCAGCAGCACGCGAGCATCGGCGCCACAGCCGACCGCGACGCCGACAACCGCTGCCAACACGACGGCGGCGATCGTCACCTGGTTCGCAGTGACGCCCCTTCGTGAAAGCGCATTGACCAGCGGACGCAACAAACCCTGAAACGCGGGTTTCAGTTGATAGATACTCGGCATCGGGCTCCCCAGTCCATAGCCTGTCCAACATAGCAGATCGCAAGTAAGGCCTTGCCGCTCCATCATCCCTCACCCGCCGCGTTGCGCGCGTCGACCTCTCCTGCAGGCGGGAGAGGTGAAAATGTCGCCGGCTTGGCGCAGCGACCACACCCCGCTACATTGCGCGTCCTGTTTCGCCCGACGCCTTGCACGCATGTCCGACGCCCGCCGCTGGTTCTCCCTGTCTTCCCCGTTCCGCATGAAACGCGGCGGCGAACTCGTCGGCGCACGCCTCGCCTACGAAACCTGGGGCACGCTCAACACAGCGCGCGACAATGGAATCCTGGTCCTCACCGGCCTTTCGCCCAGCGCCCACGCGGCGGCGAATGTGCAAGATCCGTCATCGGGCTGGTGGGAAGAGATGATTGGCCCTGGCAAGCACATCGATACCGATCGCTGGTTCGTGATCTGCGTAAACACGCTCGGCAGCTGCAAGGGCTCAACCGGACCAGCCGACACGAATCCGGCAACGGGCGAACCTTACCGCCTCGATTTCCCCGAACTCACCCTCGAGGATGCGGCGAACGCGAGTCACGAACTCGTGCGCGGCATCGGTATCGAGAAGCTTGCCTGCGTGCTCGGCAACTCGATGGGCGGCATGACCGCCCTCGCCTATCTGGTACAACATCCCGGCTGCGCGCGCACCCACATCAGCGTCTCCACCGCAGCGCAGGCGCAACCGTTCGCGATTGCGATCCGTTCGCTGCAGCGTGAAGCCATCCGACTCGATCAGAACTGGAAAATGGGTCACTACGACGACGCGCACTATCCCGAAGCCGGCATGTCAATCGCGCGCAAGCTCGGCGTCATCACGTATCGCTCGGCGATGGAATGGGTCGGCCGCTTCGCACGCATCCGCCTTGATTCCGAGCAGCGCGAGGAAGACCCCTTCGCTGTCGAATTCCAGGTCGAATCCTACCTGGCCGGTCATGCGCGCCGGTTTGTGCGCAGTTTCGATCCAAACAGCTATCTGTATCTGTCGCGCGCGAGCGACTGGTTCGACCTTGCAGAGCACGGCGGCGGCAGCGCAGATGTCGCGCTCAGGCACATCGATGTCGAACGCGCGCTGGTGATCGGCGTCGAAACCGACATCCTGTTCCCGCTATCGCAGCAGGAACAGATCGCCAACGGCCTGCGTGCCGCCGGCGCCGAAGTCGATTTCGTGGCGCTGGACAGCCCACAGGGTCACGACGCGTTTCTGGTCGATATCCCGCGATTTGGGGCAGCCATCGCACGCTTTCTGGACACGCGGTAGACTCCTCGCTTCGAAAACGCCGCCACGTCGGCGCCTCGCTGTAGAGAAGTCCGATGCTTTCGCTCGAATTCCCCGGTGCACGCCAACTCATCGATGCCGTCGACGCGGCCGTGATCCTGCCCGACGAAGGCCAAATCACGGATGCCCTGCGCAACGCGCTGTGCCGGTTGATCCGCGATCCCGAGGTGCGATTGCCCGCTTGCGTGTTCGAGCGCGAGGATGACCACTACGCGCGACGCGAGCTGTATCGCAGCGAAAAACACGGCTACAGCGTGGTCGCGATGACCTGGGGACCACGCCAGGGCACACCGATACACGACCATGCGGGGCATTGGTGCGTCGAGGGCGTCTGGCAAGGATTTCTGGAAATCACGCCGTATGAATTGATGGAATCGAAAGAGGGGCGCTACCGCTTCGAGCCGCGCGGCACGATGAACGCGGGCGCCGGTTCGGCGGGCAGCCTGATTCCGCCGCACGAATACCACACGATCCTCAATCCCAGCGAAGAGACGAACGCGGTATCCCTGCACATCTATCGCCGTCCGCTCGATGCCTGCTCGAAGTTTTATCCGACCGAAGCGGGCTGGTACGCGTGCAATTCCTGCGAACTGTCGCTCGACAGCACACACTGACGCATCGCGGCTCAAGCCACTCCTACACACTGCAATGCCATGTGTGGGAGCGCCGGGAGGCGCGATGCTCTTGCCCAGTCGCTGAGCGCATCGCGGCTGAAGCCGCTCCTACAGACACGTGCTCCCAAAGGACTTTCCGTTCGCCTTTACAGCGTTCCGCACGAATGCCGTATACTGCGCGGCCCGCGTGGCAGCCGTCGTCCAGATGCAGCCCGCGAATGCAATGCCGAAGTGGCGGAATTGGTAGACGCAGTGGACTCAAAATCCACCGCCCTTAAAAGCGTGTGGGTTCGAGTCCCACCTTCGGCACCACAAGAAACCCGCCTCGAGCGGGTTTTGTTTTTGATACGACCGCTGAAATGCGCAGGCAGATCAGGTGCCGCCGTGCGCCAGCCACTTGCTCGCCATGCGCCGGACCGAGTCGTCGATCGCTCCATCCGTCGCAAGCTTGGCGATATCACGCCACGCAAGCGCGTGCGATTCGTCGCTGACCTCAAACTGTTCGCTCGCCGTCGCACGTACGACGTAACGCACGTCGTAGTGCCAGTGGTCGGGCTCGTCGCCGCGCGCGGGAATGCGGTGGCGGTCGATGTCGAAAATCGCCGATTCCACCACCAGATCACGCAGGCCCGACTCCTCTTCTGCCTCGCGCAACGCGACACGCGCCAGATCTGCATCGCCATCGGCATGGCCGCCCGGCTGGAGCCAGCGATCAAGTTTGCGGTGATGGGTCAACAGGGCGCGTTGTCCATCGGCGCTGACCAGCCAGGCTGAGCCGGTCAAATGCCCGGGCAGGCGCTGGCGCGACGCGGCATCCGCGTATACGGCCATGAAGGATCGAAATAGCTCGATCGACGCCCCTTCATCGCCGAAGCGACGTGCATACGCGTCCAGAGCCTCCAACCAGCTCGTTTGATGAGGCCGCAGTTCGTGCGGCGAGGCAACATTTTGCTGCATGACGTGATTCGCTTGCCGCTCCGGCAGGGGTCGCGTATTTTACCCGTGCCATGCGGCCTGTGTTTTGCGGTCGTGTGCGAACACTTCGAAGGCAGCGACGTTCTACAACGCCGCCTCGACAGCCTTGATACGGAACAGCCTGGGAAGGGGATACGATGATTTTCTGGCGAGTCAAACCGCTCGATCACATTCTTGCGACTGCAGAAAGGAAGTCGCTGAAACGGCAGTTGGGCCCGGTCCAGCTCACGTTGCTCGGTATTGGTGCGGTCATCGGCACCGGCATCTTCGTGCTGACCTCGGAGGCGGCACAGAAGTCCGGCCCCGGCATGATGATCGCGTTCGTGATCGCTGCTGTCGTGTGCGGTCTGGCCGCCCTGTCGTACGCCGAACTCGCTTCGATGCTGCCGGTCTCCGGTTCAGCCTATACGTACACATACGGCGTGCTCGGCGAATTCATCGCGTGGATCGTCGGCTGGGCTCTGGTGCTCGAATACGCGATCGGTGCGGCCGTGGTATCAGTCGGATGGTCCGGCTACATGAACGGGCTGCTCGCACATAGCGACCTCTTTGGTCTGGTCCAGCCCGGCGCGCTTTCGCTGCCGGAGTTTCTGCGCTCCGGCTACTACAGCGGCGGCGGATTCAACCTTCTTGCATTCCTGATCTCGCTCGCTGTCACCTATCTGCTCGTCATTGGCACTTCAAAGAGCGCCAAGGTCAATGCGGTTCTTGTGACGATCAAGATCATTGCGCTGACCGTGTTCGTGATCATCGCTGTGCCGGCCGTCAAGAGTGCGAACTTCGAACCGTTCCTGCCAGGCGGCTGGGGCAGTCCACTCGGCGGCACGGGCGTCCTCGGAGCCGCAGCGTCGATCTTCTTCGCCTATGTGGGATTCGACGCGGTATCTACCGCCGCCGAGGAAACCAAGAATCCGAACCGCAATATCCCGATCGGACTGATTGGCTCGCTGGCCGTGTGCACGGTCTTCTACTTGCTGGTCGGATACGGTGCGGCTGGCTCGGTCGGTGCGCAGCCGATCCTTGGCGCAAACGGCATGCCGCTGGATCCGGGCAGTCCGGAGATGGCCGCCGCATGCGCGCATTCGCAGGCGCTGGTTTGCAGCAAGGAACCCCTCGCCCATGTGCTGCGGCTCCTCAACTTCCCCTCGATCGGCAACTGGATCGGCGTCGCCGCGATTCTCGCCCTGCCCTCCGTGATCCTGATGATGATGTTCGGACAGACGCGCGTGTTCTTCACCATGTCGCGTGACGGCCTGTTACCGGAAGTGCTGTCGCGCGTGCATCCGCGCTTTCACACGCCGCATGTGATCACGATGATCACGGGCGGCGTGGTTGCGGTTTGCGCGGCGCTGTTTCCGGTTGGAAAGCTGGCCGACACATCGAACTCGGGCACTCTGCTCGCGTTTGCCATGGTGTCGATCGGCGTACTGATCCTGCGCAAGCAGCAACCGAATCGTCCGCGTTCGTTCCGCACACCCATGGCTTGGTTGGTGTGCCCGCTCGCAGTGATGGGTTGTTTGCTGCTGTTCTTGAATCTCAGTCCCACCGCCAAAATCGTCTTCGTGGTGTGGGCGGCGATTGGCTTGGTCGTCTATCGGTTGTACGGCTATAACCGCAGTCAGCTCGCTCCAGGCTACGTCGCGCCCGCGAACCAGGACTGAGACGTGCGCTTGTCGCGAACCTGATCCACGGCCGGCGCGCAGTCGCCGGCCTTTTTATGGCCATGGATGGCCGGTATGCCGGAAATGCAGGAGCACTACCGGCGATGGCCATGGATGTCCGGTATGACGGCAATGCAGCAGCAATTGCCGGCACAACTCGTCATTGTCTGGAACCCGCATGCTCGCCCAATTGCTCGCAAGAAAAACCGATTTCTCCGAATACGACTCCGGTGATGGTCCGGCGCTGAAACGCACGCTGGGGCCCTGGGGTCTGACCGCCCTCGGCATTGGCGCCGTCATCGGCGGCGGCATCTTCGTGATCACCGGTCAGGCAGCAGCGGAGCACGCGGGTCCGGCGATCATCCTCGCCTTCATCTTCGCCGCAATCTGCTGCAGTTTCACCGCGCTGTGCTATGCCGAATTCGCGACGCTGATCCCGATGTCGGGCAGTTCCTATTCCTATGCGTACGCAACACTCGGAGAAGGCGTCGCTTGGTTCATCGGCTGGAACATGGTGCTCGAATACGGCGTGTCCGCATCCGCGGTCGCCGTCAGCTGGACAGGCTATTTCACCAGCCTGCTCGACCACATCGGCATTCATCTGCCGGCCTCGTTGACGAATGCACCGCTGGCGTTCACGGACAATCATCTCGTCACCACTGGCGCCTGGTTCAACCTGCCCGCGGTCGCGATCGTGCTCGCGCTGACGTGGGTGTGCTACGTCGGCATCCGCGAATCGAGCGGTGCCAATCTGGCGATGGTCATCCTCAAGGTCTCCTTGATTGTGGTGGTGATCGTTGTCGGCTCCCAGTACGTCAATCCAACCTATTGGCATCCTTTCATTCCGGAAAACCAGGGCGGCGACAAATACGGCTGGCCCGGCATCATTCGCGGCGCGGCGCTGGTGTTCTTCGCCTACATCGGCTTTGAAGCGACTTCAACGGCCGCGCAGGAAGCAAAGAATCCGCAGCGCGATCTGCCGATCGGCACCATCGCGTCGCTCGCTATCTGCACAATTCTCTACATCGGCATGGCCGTGGTGCTCACCGGCCTGCTGCCGTTCGACCAGCTCGGCACCAGCGAACCCGTCGTTACCGCGATCCGGGCGCACCCCGATCTTTATATTCTGCGCTGGGCGGTGGAGATCGGCGCGCTGATCGGTCTTTCCTCGGTGATCCTCGTCATGATCATCGCGCAACCGCGCATCTTCATGATCATGGGTCGCGACGGCCTGCTGCCGCCGGTGTTCGCGAAGATCCATCCGAAATACTGCACGCCGCACATCAATACCGTGATTACCGGCGTTGGCATCGCGGCGCTGGCCGCGATATTCCCGCTCGACATCCTTGGCGATCTCGTCTCGATGGGAACGCTGATCGCCTTCGTTGCTGTCTGCGTCGGCGTGCTGGTCCTGCGCCGCACGCAGCCCGACCTGCCGCGCACGTTCCGCGTGCCATGGGCACCCTTCATCTGCACGATGGGCGTGCTCAGCTGTCTGTTCCTGCTGTTGTTCGGCGAGAACTGGTACAACTGGACCATGATGGGCGTGTGGACCGTGATCGGCATGGCGATCTACTTTGGCTACGGACGCCGCCACAGCAAATTGCATCGCTCATGACGTGTACACGCGCGCAGTCTGACCGCCGTGCTTGGTGGCGGTTCATGTCCAGCTGATATTTTGGGCAAGGTACTGCGAACACGCCCATTCGAACGCGCTGCGTCGAAGGAGTAGCGGTTTTTTCCTGATGCTCCAATCAGCTGCGACCTCGCAGCTTCAACCAAGGAGTTGCGATGTCGACGATCCGTCGATGGCTCGAATCACTTCTCACGCGGTCGGGCCGCGATGGAACGATCGACGACACCCCGAGTGAAAACGACGCACCGCTGCGCTCAGAGCTGCTCAGCGCCGAGCAAATGGAAGAACACGGTCGCGCGCTTGCCGCCCAACATAGGGTGGTGCTTGGCGAACGCTCGGACAACCTGCTGCTGCGACTGGCCGACAACGAGACCGTACTGCGCGACAGTTGCGCCCTCCTCGCCGAGGCAATCAAGACCGGACATCGCGTGACGCCTGCAGGCGAATGGCTGCTCGACAATCTGTACCTGATCGACGAGCAGATCCGCACCGCCCGACGGCATTTTCCGCAACGCTACAGCTTTGAATTGCCGCGCCTCGAACGCGGCGCATCCGCCGGATTGCCGCGTGTCTACGACATCGCATTGAACGCGATCTCGCACGGCGACGGGCGTGTCGACGAGGATACGTTCAGTCGATTCGTGCGCGCTTACCAGCAAGTCGTGCCGCTCACGCTGGGCGAGCTGTGGGCCATTCCGATCATGCTGCGGCTGGCACTGATCGAGAACCTGCGCCGGGCTGCTTTCCGTGTGCGCAGCGACCGTCGCTACCGCAATCTCGCCGGCGCGTGGGCCGGCGAGATGATTGAGATCGTCGACAACGATCCGAAGAGCCTGATCCTGGTCGTTTCAGACATGGCGCGCTCAGAGCCGCCGATGCGTGGCGCCTTTGTCGCCGAACTCGTGCGCCGCCTGCAGGGCCATAGTGCCTCGCTCGCGCTGCCGCTGACCTGGATCGAGCAGCGGCTGCAGGAAGCGGGCATGACGATCGAGCAGCTCGTCAATGCAACCAACCAGGAGGAAGCCGCCGATCAGGTCTCGATCAGCAACAGCATTGGCAGTTTGCGCTTGCTCGAAGCGACCGACTGGCGTGAGTTTGTCGAGAGCGCGAGTCATGTCGAGCAGATTCTGCGCGATGATCCGGCCGGCGTGTATCCGCGCATGGATTTCTCCACCCGCGACAACTATCGTCACGCACTCGAGAATCTCGCGAAACGCGCGCGAAGATCCGAGATCGATATCGCACAGACCGTCGTCGATCTCGCGCGCGAAACCGAAATTCTGGACCCTGCCGCCGCATTCAAGCGCCATATCGGTTACTACCTCGTCGACGAAGGGCGCGCGCAACTCGAACATCGCTGCACGCCATCGCTCCGGAATGCCCGCCGCGCAACGCGTACGCTTCCGTTTCCCGCCTATTTTTGTGCACTGCTGTTGATGGGAGCGTTGCTGGCGCTACCACCCTTGCTCACGCTCTCGCATGCGGCAGGTTCACGCTGGCTCATCATTGCTGTCGGCGCCTGCACAGTCGTCGCGCTCAGCCAGCTTGCGGTCGCACTGGTCAACCTGTTCGCTGCGCTTTTCGTCGCTCCGAAGCGACTTCCACGCATGGATTTTCGCGAAGGTGTGGCCGCCGATGCGCAAGCGCTCGTGGTCGTGCCGACCTTGCTCGGCAGCGAAGCTGGCGCAAGCGAGCTCGTCGACGAGCTGGAAATCCGTTTTCTTGCCAATCGCGATCCGGCCATCCGTTTCGCTCTGCTGACCGATTTCACCGACTGGCACGATGAGAAAAAACCCTCGGATGATCGCATCCTCGAAACGGCCAGTGCAGGGATAACCCGACTCAACGCGCTCTACGCGACGGACGGCGCGGACATTTTCTTCCTGCTGCATCGTCCGAGGCGCTGGAGCGAAAGCGAACAGAGCTGGATCGGCTTCGAGCGAAAGCGCGGCAAACTCGGTGATTTGAATGAGTTGCTGCGTAATGTGGACCACGAAGCCTTCTCCTGCATCGTCGGCGACGTCGCGCTATTGCGTGCGACACGCTACGTGATCACGCTCGACACCGACACGCAACTGCCACGAAACGCCGCACGCGAACTTGTCGCGACGATGGAGCATCCGCTCAACCGACCGCGTTTCGATGAGGCCAAACGCCGCGTCGTCGCCGGCTACGGCATCCTGCAGCCCCGCATCGGCACCAGCTTCGCCGCTGACAGCAACTCGCGTTACGCGGTGCTGTTCGGTGGCGACCCGGGCCTCGATCCTTACACGCGTGCGGTTTCGGATACTTATCAGGATTTGTTTGGAGAAGGCTCGTTCATTGGCAAGGGCATCTACGACGTCGATGCGTTCGAACATGCACTGGCCGATCGTTTTCCGCTCAATCGGATCCTGAGCCACGACCTGCTCGAAGGCTGCTATGCACGCTCGGGGTTGGTCACGGATATCGAACTCTACGAGCGCTATCCCGATTCCTACCGCCTCGACGCGAGCCGTCGACGGCGCTGGATGCGCGGCGACTGGCAGATCGCCGAGTGGCTGTTTTCACGCGTGCCGATCGTCGATGGTGGGCGCGAGAGAAATCCGCTCAGCGGCCTCTCACTGTGGAAGATCTTCGACAACTTGCGTCGCAGTCTCGTCGCGCCCGCGTTGCTTGCCGTTCTCGTGCTCGGCTGGACGGTGCTAACGCAGCCTGTCTACTGGACCTTGCTTGCGCTCGAAGTCCTCCTGCTGCCGACCCTGATCGGCATCGTCTTGTCGCTCGTACGCAAGTCGGCCGATATCCGACTCGGCCGTCACCTCATTCTGACGGCGGGCGATGCGGGACACCGTCTCGCACAGCAGGCGTTTGCGATCGCCTGCCTGCCTTACGAAGCGTGGCTCAGTGTCGATGCCATCGTGCGTACGGGTTGGCGTGTGCACGTATCCAAACGTCGGCTGATGCAATGGGTGGCTTCGCACGCGTCCGCGGGCGTACGTTCGCCGAGACTGGCGCCGACCTTGTGGGTCGCGCCCGTGATCGCATTGGGCCTCGGTGTCTGGCTGTTTCATGCCTCGCCCGCTGTAGCGCTTCCGCTGGCGCTGCCATGGCTGCTGCTTTGGTTGATCGCGCCTGCGTTGGAGCGATGGTTGGCACAGTCGCCAAACACTGCGGCGGACGGACTCGACGAGGCGCAGGCGCGCCTGGTGCGCAAATCCGCACGGCGAACATGGGCATTCTTCGAGCGCTTCGTCAGTAACGATGACAACTGGCTGCCGCCGGACAACTTCCAGGAGCATCCAATAGCGAAAGTCGCTCGGCGCACGTCCCCGACGAATATCGGCTTGAGCCTGTTGGCAAACCTGTCAGCCTACGACCTCGGCTACGCGAACCTCGACCGCCTGCTCGATCGAACGTCGAAAACATTCGACACCCTGCACCGTCTCGATCGCTATCGTGGCCATTTCTTCAACTGGTACGACACCGAGACCTTGCAGCCGCTGCAGCCGCAGTACGTATCGACCGTCGACAGCGGCAACCTGATCGGCCATCTGCAAACCTTGCGCCAGGGCTTGCTGCAACTCGCGGACGAACCCGTCGTGCATCCGCGCTTGTTCGCAGGACTCGCCGATACCTTTGACCTGCTCGACCAAGCGGCGGGTGAGAGTCGCAGACACGTCCTTGAACCCTTGCGCGCTGCGATTTCTGCAGCCGAACGCAGACCCGCGCCCGCCCTCGCTGGACTTCGTGCGCAGTTGCAATCCCTGATGGAGCTTTCCGAGCAGTTCACATCCGATCCAGCCTGGTTTGGCGATCCCGCGGCGATCAATGCCGCGCAGACGCTTGCACGCGAGTGCCGCGCAGCACTCGATGAAGTCATCGCATGGATGCCAGCCAGTACGCCGGACACCGATATCACGCCTGTTCCGACACTCGCTGCACTCGCGCGCACGGCCTCACTCGAAAGTGCGCCCACCACCGCAGCCGACGGCTCTCCGCGCGCGGACGCGGACGTGACAGCCCGCGCGCGGACCTGCCTGCGCATCATCGAGCGGCTGTCGATCGCCTGCGACGAGTTCACGCGCGTCGACTACGGGTTTCTCTACGATACAAAACGACATCTCTTCGCGATCGGCTACAACGTCAGCGAAGCACGTCGCGATGGCGGCTACTACGACCTGCTCGCGTCGGAAGTCCGCCTGGCGGTGTTTGTCGCGATCGCCTATGGTCAGATACCACAGGACAGCTGGTTTGCGCTCGGGCGCCTGCTGACCGCACATGATGGGCCGCCGACGTTGCTGTCGTGGAGCGGCTCGATGTTCGAATACCTGATGCCGCTGCTGGTGATGCCAGCGTTTCCGGGATCCTTGCTGGCGCAGACCTGCGAGGCGGCGATCGCGCGCCAGGTCGCGTACGCGCATCAACGCAACGTACCGTGGGGCATCTCCGAATCCGGCTACAACCTTACCGACGCAGCGCAAAATTATCAGTACCGCGCGTTCGGCGTGCCTGGCCTCGGATTGCAGCGCGGCCTGTCGCAGGAGCTGGTGATCGCGCCGTACGCGAGCGCACTTGCACTCACCGTGCTGCCGCGCGCGGCTACCGAAAACCTTGGCGCGATGGCCGCAAAGGGCTGGTTGACGCCGTACGGATTCTACGAAGCGATCGACTACACGCCGACACGGCAACAGCCAGGTGAGACGCATGCGATCGTGCGTTCGTTCATGGCGCACCATCAAGGCATGAGTCTGATCGCGTTTGCACACGGGCTGCTCGGCCGCGTCATGCAGCGCCGCTTCGAGAGTCATCCACAGTTCCAGGCAACCCTGCTGCTGTTGCAGGAACGTGTGCCGCGTTCGACTGGCGACTGGGCCAGCAATCCGGAAGTCGTCGACGTGCTCAGCGCGACAGAGCAGCCGCAGATGCCATTGCGCGTGTTCCGCAAGGCCGATACGCGCCGACCCGCGATGCAACTGCTCTCGAACGGCCGCTATCACGTGATGGTAACTGCCGCAGGCGGCGGTTACAGCCGCTGGCGCGACCTCGCGTTGACGCGCTGGCGCGAAGACGTGACGCTCGATTCCTGGGGTATGTTCGCCTACTTGCGCGATTGCGACAGCGGCAAGGTCTGGTCAACGACGTTCCAGCCGACACTTGCGCGCACCGATTCATACGAAGCCGTATTCACCGAATCGCGCGTGGAATTCCGGCGCCGCTCGGACCTGCTCGATGCACATACCGAGATCGTCGTTTCGCCGGAAGACGACATCGAACTGCGGCGCACGCGCATCACCAATCGTTCGCGTGTCGAACGCACGCTCGAGATCACCAGTTACGCCGAAGTGGTGCTTGCACCGGCCATCAGTGACGACCTGCATCCCGCCTTCAGCAACCTGTTCGTGCAGACTGAATTGATCAAGCAGCGCGACGCGATCCTGTGCACGCGCAGGCCACGCGCAGAGCATGAAGCGCAGCCCTGGATGTTCCACCTGATCGCGCTGCACGACGTGAGAAGCGACGAAATTTCGTTCGAAAGCGACCGCATGCGTTTCATCGGTCGCGGCGGCAGCGGATCCGATGCGCTCGCGATGCGTGCAGCCGGGGCCTTGTCCGATACTGCCGGCTCGGTACTCGATCCGATCGTTGCTATCCGCCATCGCTTCCGATTGAAGCCGGACCAGAGCGTCTGCATCGACATGGTCACCGGCATCACCGACAACCGCGAAGACTGCCTTGCCCTCGTCGACAAGTATCACGACCGTCACCTCGCCGATCGCGTGCTCGACCTGGCATGGACGCACAGCCGTGTCGCGCTAGGCCAGATCAACGTCAGCGAGACCGACGCTCAGACCTACGCGCGCCTTGCGGAGTGCCTCGTCTATTCCGATCCGCTGCGTCGCGCCGGGCCGGACATCGTCGCGAGCAACCGCCGTGGTCAGTCAGGCTTGTGGGCACATGCGATTTCAGGCGACCTTCCGATCGTGCTGCTGCAGGTCGGAGACGCAGCGAACATCGATATCGTGCGCCAGCTGGTGCACGCACATGCCTATTGTCGCCTGAAGGGACTCGTCTTCGATCTGGTGATCTGGAACGAGGAAAGCGGCGGCTATCGCCAAAATCTGCATGACGAGATCCACAGCGTGATTGCCGCCAGCGTCGACGCGAGCATGATCGACCACCCAGGTGGCGTCTTCGTCCGAGCGGTCGAACAGATCAATCACGAGGATCGCGTGCTGATGCTTTCGGTTGCACGCGCCGTATTGTCCGACGAGGATGGCTCGCTGATCGAGCAGTTGCGCGCGCGCGACACCACTGAATTGGTGCCGCGCCTGGTGCCGACGCGAACGCGCGAAGCCAGCCCGGCGCAGAACATCGCGCTGCCACCGCGTACCTTGGTCAACGGCATCGGCGGTTTTTCGCGCGACAGTCGTGAGTATGTGATTGCCACCGACGCCGACCAGCGCACGCCGGCGCCGTGGGTCAACGTGATCGCGAACCCGATATTCGGTTGTGTTGTCTCCGAAACCGGGGCTGGCTACACATGGTTCGAGAACGCACACGAATACCGCCTCACGCCCTGGAGCGACGATCCTGTCTGTGATCCGAACACCGAGGCGTTCTATATCCGTGACGAGGAGACGGGACACTACTGGTCGCCGACGCCGGCGCCGACTGCAGGCGCGGCGCGCTATCTTTCGCGGCATGGTTTCGGCTACAGCATCTTCGAGACGATCGAGAGCGGCATCGCAAGCGAACTGCGCATCCATGTCGATGTCGATGCGCCCGTGAAGTTTTTCACGTTGCGCCTGCGCAACGATTCAGGCCGTGCGCGCAAACTTTCTGTGACTGGCTACGTCGAGTGGGTGCTCGGCGATCTTGCCGCAAAGACCGCGATGCACGTTATCACCGAGATCGATGCAAGCGGTGCACTGCTTGCGCGCAATGCCTACAACAGTGAATTCGCTGACCTGATCGCATTCTTTGACGTCGACGATGCGCAGCGCACCCTGACCGGCGACCGCAGCGAATTCATCGGACGCAATGGAAGTACGCGCAACCCTGCCGCGTTGAAACGCATGTCGCTGAGCGGGCGCGTCGGTGCCTGCCTCGATCCCTGCGGTGCGATCCAGGTGCCGCTTGAACTGGCCGATGGAGAGACACACACCGTTTTGTTCCGCCTGGGCGCGGGTCGCGATCGTAACGATGCGGGTGCGCTGATCCGGCGCTTTCGACGCTCCGGCTCCTCGCGCGCCTCTTTCGAGGCCAATGGCACGCGTTGGTCGCAACTGCTTGGTGCCGTCGTGGTCGACACGCCGGACCCAGCGCTCAACGCGCTCGCGAACGGCTGGTTGCTGTACCAGGTCATCTCGTGCCGCTTGTGGGGACGCAGCGGCTTCTATCAGTCCGGCGGCGCATTTGGTTTCCGCGACCAGCTGCAGGACACGATGTCGCTGGTGCATGCGGCACCGCAGTTGTTGCGTGCGCAGCTTGTGCTGTGCGCATCGCGCCAGTTCCGCGAGGGTGACGTGCAGCATTGGTGGCATCCACCGGCGGGTCGCGGCGTGCGTACGCAATGTTCCGACGACTACCTGTGGCTGCCACTTGCCGCATGCCGCTACGTGACGACCAGCGGTGATTGGGGCGTGCTCGAAGAACGCGCCGATTTCCTCGATGGCCGCCCGCTCAATCCGGGCGAGGAATCGTATTACGACATGCCGATGCGTTCGAGCGAAGGCGCCGACCTCTACCAGCACTGTGTGCGTGCGATCGAACACGGCTTGCGCGTCGGTGCGCATGGCCTGCCCCTGATCGGCAGCGGCGACTGGAACGACGGCATGAACAACGTCGGTCGACAGGGCCGCGGGGAAAGTATCTGGCTGGGTTTCTTCCTGTCTCACGTCCTGCACGAATTTTCGGCCGTTGCGCGACATCGCGACGATCAGGCATTCGCGACGCGTTGCGACGAACAGGCGGCGAAGATGAAACTGGCGCTGGAGCGCCACGGCTGGGACGGCGCCTGGTACCGGCGTGCGTATTTCGACGATGGCACACCGCTCGGTACTGCATCCGCAACAGAATGCCGGATCGATTCGATTGCGCAAAGCTGGTCGGTGCTGTCGGGCGTCGGCGCTGCGGAACGCACGCGCCTCGCACTCGATGCGCTGGATGAGCATCTGGTGAACGCCGATGCGCGACTGATCGAACTTCTGCAACCACCCTTCGACAAGGCACAACCAGACCCCGGCTACATCCGCGGCTATGTCCCTGGCGTGCGCGAGAACGGCGGTCAGTACACGCATGCCGCCATATGGGCGATCATGGCATTTGCCGAAGCAGGTCGCGTCGAACGCGCCTGGGAATTGTTCAACATGATCAATCCGGTGCGACACGGCAGTTCCGCGGACAATATGGCGACCTACATGGTCGAACCCTATGTCGCTGCCGCCGACGTGCTCGCAGTCGCGCCGCATGTCGGACGGGGCGGCTGGACCTGGTATACCGGCTCGGCGGGCTGGATGTATCGCCTGATCACCGAATCGCTACTCGGCTTGCACCGAGAAGGCGATGTGCTCGTACTGCGACCGCGCCTGCCCAAGGCGTGGCCCGCATGCAGCATGCAATACCGTTTCGGCGAGACGCTGTATCAGCTATCGCTTCGACGCGATGGCGAGTCAGACGGCATCCGCGTCGTGCTCGACGGCGCTCAGCTGGCCGATGCACGCATTCCCTTGAAGGCGGATGGCGGCGTGCATGCGGTCGAGGTGTTGCTGCCCGATCGGGATTGATGAGCGACGAATGCCGCCCTGCTTGCGCGGGCGGCATTCGATACGTGCGTTGCAATCAGATCAGGGCGATTCAAAACCATCGGCGAAGATGCGATCGATGCCAAGTTTCGCGGCGACGAAATCGTAGTTGCTCGCCGACACGTAGGAATAGCCGGCGATGTAGATGCCGCCCGCGTTTGCGACGATACCGGCTGCGATATCGATCTGCCCAGCAAGACCCATGTCGATTGTGACATCGCCGTTCGTGCCGAAGCTGGTGTCCACCAGACCCGTCGCGGTGAAGCGGCGAATGTCGAGGTCGAATATGTCGCTGGCCGGTCGCTCGCCGAGTACGACGAACGAGCCATCCGACTGACGCGTGATATGGGTGAAGTCGAGATCACCCGAATCTGGAGTGATGGTGTTGATTCCGCTGCCGGTTCCGAACGTGTTCGCCAGCACACCGTCCTTGATTTTTGCGATCATCCCGCTGTTGACACCACTTGTAAGTTCGACATAGCCGCTCGCCACGATGTCGTCTTCGAGCGAATCCGGGGAATCGACAAGCACCATGTCCTCGATCGAGGTGTCGCGGAAGTTGCTGTTGTCGCGCTCGAAGGTGAATTCCTTGGACGGCCCGATATCGCTCTGGGTGCCATCGGCATTCAGGCGAACGACCAACGCACCGATATCACTGCTGCCGACCACGGTGGTGCTGCCGACCGCGACGATTTTGCCGTTGCTGGCGATGCCGACGGCGCGAATGTCGTGGTTTGTGAAGATGCCGTTGTTGCGGATGATCGAGATATTCGAGCCCTGGATGTTGCCGAATCCCGTATCCGGCTGCCCGTCCGCCTCGAAGCGTGCAAACGCGGCGTAGCGATCCGTGGGCGAATTGATGCCGGTGGTTCCAGCGAGGACAAACTTGCCATCGGGCTGGATCGCGATATCCCGCGCAATGTCCTGCGTGCCTGGCAGGAACACGGTGGTCACGCATGGGGAGTTGGTAGGTGCCGGGAAATTCACGACCGCGCCGGTAATGGCGTTGAAGCGACAGACGATGAAGTCGTAGTCGGTACCATTGACGACCTTGTAACCGGCCACGAACAGGCGGTTGCCTGGGGCCAGCGCAACGCTGGTCGCCGTGACGTCCGCTTCGATCGAGACGGCCTTGCCATCGCTACTGAAGCTGTTTTCCGGAAGACCATTCGCATCGAGTTTGGCGACGCCAAAATGGTTCTTGCCATCGGTACCGTTGACTGTGCCGACGATATACATGGCGCCGTCCGGTCCCACCACCGCGTCGGCCGCAACGTCGGTGAAACCGCCGCCCAGATCAAACGGCACGACATTCTTGCCACTGCCGAAAAAGCCCCAGCCCGGGTAGAACCCACCATCAGCTGCTTGTGCCAATGCTGGCAACGCCATTGCCAGGCCCATGGATATCGCCATTTTGCCCCACTGCTTGTTACACATCGTCGTGCTCCCGTCGAAAAGTTGGTTACGGGACTACATACGGCGTGAGCAATGCCCAGGGATCATCGATTCCGCGAGATGGGCAAATAATTTTCGCGCGACAGCTGACGACCGCAGCTGCCGTCGCCATCGGTGGTTGGTTCGACGAAGTCGCGAAATGCAACTTGAGCTGCTACGCGGCCGCCAGTTCCTTGGCAAGAAAGGCCTTGGCCGCGCGTGTGTCGCGCTTGATCGTCGGCTCCGAGACTTCAAGCAATTCGGCAATATCCTTCACTTCCAGACCGGCGAAGAAGCGCAGTTCGACGACCTGCACGAGCCTTTCGTCGAGCAGCGCCAGCTTCTGCAAGGCGCGATCCATTCCGACCAGCTGCTCGGCCTGCTCGTCCACCGGCAACGGGGAACCTTCCAGCTGATCCAGTGACACATGCTCAGCGCCCGCGCCGCGCCGTTCGGCCAGGCGCGCGCGCGCGTAGTCGATCACGACCTGGCGCATCGCGCGCGCAGCCGTGGCGAAGAAATGCTTGCGATTGTCGAAGCCTGCACCGCTGCGATCGAACAACTTGAGATAAGCCTCGTTGACGAGCGCGCGCGTATTGAGCGTCTCGCCGCGCCGATGGCGCGCCAATTCGGCGCGCGCGATGCGCAACAAGTCGTCGTAGACGCTCGCGAGCACGCGATCGCGGGCCGCTGGATCGCTCGCACTCGCAGCGATTGCGGCCGTCAATTCCTGTGGTGGATCGGTCATGATTTCACCCTGCAACGAAACGTGAACCGCGGTTGCACCGTAGCAAGACTGGACAATCCGCGCATGCGAGCGAGCGCGCAAGTCCGGATACGCCCTTTGAGGAATATTCCACTGCCACAGCCGCGTGCGCATCGACGCTCTCCGATTGCGCGCGGATTGCCGAGAACCGCCTCATTCGATCGTGGGCGACTCCTCCTGGCTGGCCGCTCCCGCTGCGCTCAAAAGACCTGCGGGCAAGCTTTTCTTCACCGGCGCGCCCATCTCGGCCAGGCTTTGCACCTGCAACAGCACGCTACCCTTGCCGCCTTCCGTCAGGCGGCGCATGGCGCTGCCGTGGGCTTTCTGCGCCTTGTCGAGCTGGCCACCAAGATTTTCAAGTTCGTCAACCAGCAACGCGAAATTGTCGTGTAGTTGCGCGGCGCGACGCGCAATCTCCATCGCATTGACGTTGCGCCGTTCGATTCGCCACAAGTGCGCGACGGTGCGCAACGTCGCGAGCAAGGTGCTCGGACTGACGAGCGAGATGTTCTTGCCGAGCGCATGGGTATAGAGACGATCGTCGGCGCGCACCGCTTCGATGAACGCAGCTTCGATCGGGATGAAGAGCAGCACGAAATCCAGCGTGCGCAACCCGTCAAGATCGTCGTAGTTGCGTGCCGACAAGCCATCGATATGCCGGCGCAATGAAGCAACGTGTTCGACCAGCGCGCTCGCGCGCGCGGCGTCATCGGTCGCCGCGCAGAAACGCTCGTACGCGACCAGCGAAACCTTTGCATCAATCACGACATCCTTGTCATCGGGCAGGCGCACGATCACGTCCGGGCGCTGGCGACCGCCGTCGGCATCTGTGAAACTTGTCTGCGTCGTGTACTCACGTCCTTGCTGCAGTCCTGAAGCCTCCAGCACGCGTTCGAGCACCAGCTCGCCCCAGGCGCCCTGCGAACGCGTATCGCCCTTCAGTGCGCGCGTCAGGTTGATCGCGTCCTCGCTGATGCGCTGGTTGAGTTGCTTGAGCGTCTGAATTTCCTGCGTCAGCATGCCGCGCTCGCGCTGATCGCTGGAATGGGTCTGGTCGATCCGCTCGCGAAATTCCTTGAGCTGGAGCTTCAGCGGATCGAGCAGCCCGCCGAGCTGTTGCGCGCTTTGCTCGCGGAATCGCTCAGCCTTGTCCTCAAGAATGCTGTTGGCGAGATTCTGGAACGCCTCGCGCAGGCGTTGTTCCGCCTGTTCGAGCAACTGCAATTTTTCGCTCGCGGCGCGTGCCTGCGCACCCGCACCTGCTTCAAGTGCCGCATGCTGGCGAGTGAGGTCGACCAGGCGCGTTTGTGCATCATCGCGACTGCGGCGCGTATCCGCCACTTCATGCCCCAATCGTTCGGCCTGCGCCTGCTGCGTGGCGGCGTGAGCCGTGAGCTTGCGCAGGTCCTGCTCGGCTTGGTTCCAGTCACGCTCGTAGCGCTCGACTCGCGCCGCAAGTGCGTCCGCTCGTTCGGCGGCAGCGTCGCGCTGTTCGCTCAGCGTGGCGCTCTCGGCGTCGCGGCTCGCGCGACCGGCTGCATGTGCACTCGCGACCCAGCGGCGCGATGCGAGATAAAGCACGAGCGTGCCCAGCGCAAGTCCGCCAAGTGCGGCAAGGATCAACAAAAGGAGCGGAGTGGGATTTGGCACGCGCAGGTCCGCTGAATCGACGAGGCGCGATTGTGACAGCGCGTGATCCCGGTTGACGAGTCGGCGCGCAAGGCGCCGCAGCGGATATCGTCCGCGGCGGCGCCCGAACCCTCGATACCGGTCAGGCCCTGGCCGACCAGCTGGCGCACCAGCCCTTCGAATTCACGCCTTTTCCAGGGAACAGAGTGCACGGCGCGTACGCCATTTCTTCGTGTCCCTGAAAGAACTGACAACCGGTGCAGTTCGAACCTGCCTTGTAAGCAGGATTACCCTTTGCCGTCGTCGCATCCTCGGTATAAGCCAGCGCCTTGGCCGTCGGGTCATCCACGCTCAGATGCGGATCCTCCGCGCGTGCGATGCGTGGCAACAGCGCGGTGGCAATCGGCGCAGCGATGGCACCAACCACGGCGATCTTCAGAAAACGGCGTCGGGCCTGGCTTTCGGCTGGGTCGGACATGATCCACTCCTCATTGTGCGTTGGACATGGGCGCGCCGGCTGGCGCGTTTGCGGCACGAACACCTCCGCTACCTTGCGAGCTTAACGCGACGGTGGCGCCGAGGCACGTTGTCAAGCGGCTTCCGCTCGTGTTCGCGGTGCGAACGGTAGCGGACAGCCGATGACCCGACGATGAAGGCGAGCCTTCATGTCCGTTCGGTATAGTAGAGATCATTGTTGTCACCCACCGCATGGGGGAAAACCACTATCGCCACCGAAACGATCGACCGCAGCTGGCTGGAAGCTTGCGCCACGCAGATTGCCGCCGCCGGGCGCGATCTCGGTGCGCTCGGCTGGACGCCGGCAACCAGCAGCAATTTCTCGATGCGGCTGGATGACGCGCATGCCGCGGTGACGATTTCCGGGCGAGACAAGGGCCATCTCGGCATCGACGACATCATGGTTGTCGACTTCGCCGGCAACGCGGTCGGCACGAGCGCGCGACCGTCGGCCGAGACCGCCTTGCATACCCAGATCTACCGCCGCTATGCGGGCGCCGGCGCGGTGCTGCACACGCATTCGCGTACGCAGACGGTTGCGTCACGTTTGTTTGCGGCCCGCGGCGTCGTGCGTTTTCAAGGCTGGGAACTGCAGAAGGCGATCGCCGGCTATACCACCCACGAAAGCGTGCTCGACGTGCCGGTGTTCCAGAACACGCAGGACATGGCCGTGCTCGTGGACGCCGTCGACGCGTGGATAGATGCAGGCAAACCCTTGCACGGCTACTTGATCGACGGCCACGGCATCTACACATGGGGACGTGACATGCCGGAAACGCGCCGCCATCTGGAGGCGCTCGAATTTCTGCTCGGCTGTGAACTTGATCTCTTGCGCCTGCGAGGAACCCCTGCATGAGCCGATTGCGCATCTACGACGAAGCCAGACCCGATCTACCGCTGGCAATGCATGTGGAGCATGCAGCGATTGCGCGCGAACTTGCCGCCTTGGGCGTGCGCTTCGAGCAATGGGAGGCGAACCAGCCGCTGGTGCCCGGTGCGAGCCAGGATGAGGTGATCACCGCCTATCGCGCCGACATCGACCGTCTGATGCGTGAAAAAGGCTATCAGGCCGTCGACGTGATCAGTCTCAAACCCGATAACCCGGATCGTGCCGCATTCCGCCAGAAATTCCTCAACGAGCACAGGCACAGCGAAGACGAAGTGCGCTTCTTCGTCGCCGGTGCGGGCCAATTCACCCTGCACATCGAGGGAAAGGTTTACGAAGTGCTGTGCGAAAGCGGCGATCTGATCGGCGTGCCGGATCGCACGCGCCACTGGTTCGACATGAGCGAATCGCCCTACTTCGTCGCGATCCGCCTGTTCACCAACAAGGAAGGCTGGGTCGCCGAGTTCACCGGCGAAGACATCGCCGAACGCTTCCCGCGCATGCAACCGCGCACGTCGGCAGGGGTGGATTGAGATGGCCTATCTCGATGAATCACTGGCAGCGGGCGAGAGTATCGTCGCTCGCTTCAATCTGCACTGGACCGCGAAGTGGCGGCTGATCGTGTTCCTCGTGCTGGCGATCCCGACGCTGGGCATCGCCTTGCTCGCCGCACTCTACGAGTGGATCCGCCTGCGCTCGATCGAGCAAGGCGTGACCAACCGGCGCGTCGTACACAAGACCGGTATCGTCAGCCGCCAGACCGAAGAACTGCACCTCGCGTCGATTGAAACGATTGATCTGCACCAGACCGGCTGGGGACGCTTGTTGGGGTATGGCGATGTCGTGCTGACTGGGCGCGGCGAGAGCTCGATGATCTTTTCCCGGATCAAAGATCCGCTCGCTGCGAAGCGCGCGATCGATAGTGCGTATGCTGCAAATGTCGAGCATGTGCAGACGCCCCTGAGTCGACAAGAGTCTTAGGAGCAACTGTCTGTGAGAGCGGCTTCAGCCGCGATGCTCCGGCCAACTACACAGGAGCGTCGGCGCAATCGCACACCGTCCCCAACCAACCCAATCCTTGAAGCGAGGAGCGTCAGCATCGCGGCCTCTGCTGCTCGTACAATGCCGCATCTCCAAGCGCACAGAAGATCATCGTGATCACCACCATCCTCACCGATATCGAAGGCACCACGAGTTCGATCAGCTTCGTCAAGGACGTGCTGTTTCCGTACGCGCGCGAGCGGCTTCCTGCCTTCGTCGTGACTCACACCGACAATCCAGACGTGCAGCATTGGCTGCATGACGCCGCCAAGGAAGCCGGCCTGGTCTCGGCAACGCAGCAGGAAATCATCGACCTGCTGCAGTCGTGGATCGACGCGGATCGCAAGTCGACGGCATTGAAGGCACTGCAGGGGATGATCTGGGAAGAAGGCTATGCGAGCGGCGAATTCCGCGCCCATGTCTATCCCGATGCGGCCAGCCAACTGCGCGAATGGCATGCGAGCGGCAAGCAACTGTACGTATATTCCTCCGGCTCGGTGCCGGCGCAGAAGCTGCTGTTCGAG
>JBDSFA010000107.1:0-2878 GCA_039919785.1 Dokdonella sp.
ACTATCCGAACCAGGTCAACAACGCGCTGTGTTTCCCGTACATTTTCCGTGGCGCGCTTGATGTCGGCGCGACCACGATCAACGAGGCGATGAAGGTCGCCTGCGTGCATGCGATCGCGGAACTCGCGCGGCGCGAGGCGAGCGACGTCGCCGCGCGCGCCTACGGCGGCCAGACGATGTCGTTCGGACCGGACTACATCATTCCACAGCCTTTTGATCCGCGCCTGATCGTGCAGCTCGCGCCCGCGGTCGCGAAGGCCGCGATGGAATCGGGTGTGGCGACGCGCCCGATCGAGGACATGCGCGCCTACACCGAGAAGCTCAGTGCGTTCGTGTTCCGCACGACCTTGCTGATGAAACCCGTGTTCGATCGCGCCAAGGCCGACCCCAAGCGCATCGTGTTTGCCGAAGGCGAGGAAGAGACCGTGCTGCGCGCGGTACAGCACATCGCCGACGAAGGCATTGCGCGGCCGATCCTGGTTGGGCGGCCATCGGTGATCGAAGCGCGTATCCAGCGCCTCAGCCTGCGCCTCACGGCCGGCGTCGATTTCGAGTTGTGCAATATCGAGAACGACCCGCGTTTCAAGGATTACGCAGCGCTTTATCACGAGCTCAAACAACGCGAAGGCGTCACCCCTGAAAGCGCCAAGCAGATCGTGCGTTCGCGCGCGACCGTGATCGCCGCACTGATGCTGCGCCGTGGCGAGGCCGATGGCCTGATCTGCGGCCTGGTCGGGCGTTTCCACAAGAAGCTCGGTTACCTGCGCGGCATCATTCCGCTCGATGCCGGTGTGCATGCGATGTCGGCGATGACTGCCGTGTTCAACGACCGTGGCGTGTTCTTCTTCCTCGACACGCATGTCGCGCTCGATCCGGACGCCGAGCGTATCGCCGGCGCTGTCGCGCAGGCGACGCGACGCCTGAAGTATTTCGGCATCACGCCAAAAGTCGCGATTCTGTCGCATTCCAATTTCGGCAGCCACGAGGATGCGAGTTCGTTGAAGATGCGCCGCGTGGTCGAGCTGCTGCGCGAGCGCCTGCCCAAGGTCGAGGTCGAAGGCGAGATGCATGCGGACACCGCACTGAATCCGGAGGTGCGCGAAAAGCTGTTCCCGCACTCGCGTCTGACCGGCTCGGCCAACGTGTTCGTCTGCCCGAACCTCGATGCGGCGAACATTGCGTTCAATCTCACGCGCGTGATGACCGACGGTGTGGTGATCGGACCGATCCTCATGGGTCCATCGAAACCAGCGCACGTACTCACACCGGCCGCGACCGTGCGTCGCGTCTACAACATGACTGCGCTCGCCGTGGTCGAAGCGCAGATCCGTGCTTCGCGCGAAGCCGGTGGTGGCTCTGCACCACCGTCGGCTGGCTGAGCGTCAGTCGAGAAAACCGGTGCGTATCGCGTCGAGCAGCGGATCGCGATGACCCACCGGCAGGCTCGACAGGTGCCCCTGGCTGATGGTCCAGATGATCAGACCGCCGAGGCCGTGGCTGCGCGCATACGCGCCCTTGTCGCCCAGTGATTGCGCATCCTCGTAGGTGACGAAGGTGCAGCCGGCGCTGCCCAATGGCGTTGCCGAAGACAGGTACGGCACATGCGCCGTCGCATCCCACATGCGCGCGGCGGGCGTCGGGTTGTAGTAGTTGGTGATGATGTTCGCGTAGCTCATCGTGCCGTCGCTGTTGCTGATGCTGCCGCCGTCCTGATGCGGTGCCGTCACGCCGTGCCAGCAGTCTCCATAGAACGCGGAGCCGATGCCTAGCTTTGCCGCTGGCACGCCCGAGGCGAGGAAGTAGTCGACACTGCTTGAGACCGAGGACGGCGTGTTTGCCGTTTCGCCGTGCAGGGCGGAGTTGTGCCAGCTCTTCCAGCCGTCCCAGGGGCCGGCCATGTCGTAGCTCATGATGTTGATGCGATCGAACAGCGGAGCGATCTGGGCGAGGAACGCGTCGGGCGTGTTGGTGAAGTTCGAATTGATCCAGCCGAGGGGAACCGTGAGGATCAGGCCCGGGCGTGCTGCCCGCAGCGCCTGTGCCAGCGCGATGAAATTGGACTGATCGCCCGCTTCGAGCGGCTCCCAGTCGAGGTCGAGTCCGTCGTAGCCGTAGCTGTCCACGTTGGCGAGCAGGCTGCCGACGAAGGTTGCCCGATGGGCCGGCGTGTCTGCCGAGCCGCGCCAGCCGTCTATTTCGCCCGCACCGCCAATCATCAGCACGGCTTTGCGACCGGCAGCGTGCGCCGCATTGACCGCGCTGTGCGCCCAGATGGGGCCGTTGGTGTTGTCGATGTCGTAGTCGTGACTGAGCCCGCCCCCCGTAAGCGGACGCTCGCGCCCGACCATCAAGTGCGTGATGGCGCTGAAGTCCACCTCGCCGATCGGGTACATGCCTTGTTCGTAACCCACGTAGTAGCCCTGCACCCAGCGCGCTGGGTCGAAGCCGTCGGCAAAGATCGCATCGGCGGCAAGCGCCGGAGCGGTTCCCAAAACGCAGGTGCAACAAAAGGCAATCGCGGTCAAACGCTGCATGGGTTCTCTTCCTTGTTGCAGTACGTGGAGGGATCGAGGGTGGCTGGCCGTGGGCGGAGCCGGCTGGCTCGTATGCACAAATCCGGCGGGCCGACTAAACTGGCGGTTCCGAGTGCCTGTGCAGGATAGGCGCTCCGCGTCGCGGGCGTCCGTGACACCATCGAGAGAACCGCATGAACCAGCTCAAGGACATTCTCGACCAGGACCTCGATCCGGCCGAAACCCAGGAATGGACCGACGCGCTCAAGGGCGTGATCAACGCCGACGGCACCGACCGCGCGCATTTCCTGCTCGAGCGCATGGTCGACGAGACGCGTCGCTCCGGCGGCTATCTGCCGTTCGCG
>JBDSFA010000015.1:0-12273 GCA_039919785.1 Dokdonella sp.
AAGGCCGAACTCGGTGTTCCGCATGTGTCCACCGGCGATCTGCTGCGCGCAGCGGTCAAGGCCGGCACGCCGCTGGGATTGAAGGCGAAGGCGGTCATGGATACCGGCTTGCTGGTTTCCGACGATATCGTGCTGGCGATGCTCGAAGATCGCGTTGCGCAACCCGACGCGGCAGCTGGATTCATCCTTGACGGCTATCCGCGCAATGTTGCGCAGTGCGAAGCGCTGGAAATCCTGCTTGCGCGGATCGGTCAGCCGCTCGAGATCGCGATCAAGCTGGATGTGCCCAGCGAACTCATCGTCGAACGCATCGCCGGTCGTGCCGCGGCGCAGGGACGCAAGGACGACACGCCGGAAACCGTGCGCGAACGCCTGCGCGTCTACAGCGAGCAGACCGAGCCGGTGGCGAACTACTTTGCGCGGATCGGCAAGCTCAAGGTCGTCGATGGTGTCGGCGAACTGGCGGACGTGTCGCGTCGCATCGTTGCCGCCTTGCCGCGCGATTCGGCGACCGTTGGCTGAGTGCCTGAAGGCAGGCACGCTGCGCGCATTGATCGATTCCCTGCGACAGCACAGCTGAGACGCGTGCCATGAATGCTGCGCGCCTCTCATTTTCCAGCCTCTCGCGCATCGTGATGGATCTGTGCCGCCTGCGCGGTGATCCGCAGGATCTCCCGTATTCACCGAACCTGCTCGCACTGCTGGTAGGCGTCGGCACCGCACTCGATACGCTGGTGGGCGGAATCCTCGACGCCGCCGATACCACGCTTGCGCGATCACTGCTCTCGACCGCCATCGTGCTCGGACTCTGCTGGGTCGCACTGGCGATGCGCGGCCTGCGCAACCGCTACATGCAGACCGCATGTGCGCTGCTCGCCTGCAGCGTCGCGCTCTCGCTGCTGCAACTGCCGATCGCCCTTCTCGCCGGGCCTCCACCGACGACCGTCGCGGGCATGTCCGGGCTGCAAGCGATATTCGCGTGGATAACGCTGGCGCTGCTGCTCTGGCAGATCAGCGTGAACGCGCACATCATGCGCCACGCGATCGACGCGTCATTCGGGCTCGCCTTCGCGCTGGTCTTCTCCTGGCTGATCGCCTACTGGGCGGTCGATCGCATCCTGTTCGGCGCCTGAAGGAAATCACACGACATGCGACTGCATATCCTCGGCATCTGCGGCACCTTCATGGGCGGCATCGCCGCGCTCGCGCGCGAACTTGGCCACACGGTCGAGGGTTCGGATGCGAACGTGTATCCGCCGATGAGTACCCAGCTCGAACAACTCGGCATCACGCTGATGCAGGGCTTCAAGGCCGAGCATCTGGACCCGACACCGGATGTTGTTGTCGTCGGCAACGCGTTGTCGCGCGGCAATCCGGCGATCGAGCACATGCTCGACGCCCGCATGCGTTATGTCTCCGGCCCGCAGTGGCTGGGAGAAACCCTGCTCGCTGATCGCCGCGTGCTCGCGGTCGCCGGCACCCATGGCAAGACAACGACCACATCGTTGCTCGCCTGGATCCTCGAATCGCAAGGTCTCGCCCCCGGCTTTCTCGTCGGTGGCGTGCCAGCGAATTTCGGCGTCTCCGCGCGACTGGGGAAATGGGGTCAGGTTCATTTTCCCGATGTGGCAACGGGCGCCCAATCTCCTCTGCGGGAAAATGAACCTGACCCCATTTCCCCCTTCGTCATCGAGGCGGACGAATACGACACCGCTTTCTTCGACAAGCGCTCCAAATTCGTGCACTACCGGCCCACGATCGCCATTCTCAACAACCTCGAATACGACCACGCGGACATCTTTCCCGATGTCGCCGCGATCCAGCGGCAGTTCCACCATCTGGTGCGCACGGTTCCCGGCAATGGTCGTCTCATCGTCAATGCCGAAGATGCACGCCTGACCGAAGTGCTTGCGATGGGTTGCTGGACGCCGGTCGAAACGTTTGGCATCGATGCCGGCGACTGGCGCGCACAGTTGACGACTGCGGACGGTTCCGCCTTCGTCGTTTCCCATCAAGGTCGTGAACTGGGTGAGGTGCGCTGGAATCTGTCGGGTCGGCACAACGTGATGAATGCGTTGGCTGCGCTCGCCGCCGCACAAGCAGCAGGCGTCGACGTCACACGTGCATTGCCGGCGCTCACGCAGTTCCTCAATGTTGCGCGGCGCATGGAGCTGATCGGCGAACATCGCGGCGTGCGCGTCTACGACGACTTCGCACATCACCCGACTGCGATCGCAACGACATTGGCGGGCCTGCGCGCGAAAGTCGGCAACGCGCGCATCCTGGTCGGGATGGAACCTCGCTCGAACTCGATGCGCATGGGCGCGCATGCGGACCAGCTTGCGCCGTCCCTGCGCGACGCCGACGCCGTCATTTTCCTAAAGCGTGCCGAATTGTCGTGGGACGCAAGCCATGTCGTCGACGCACTCGACGGCCGCGGTCGCACCGCCGCGAGTGTCGATGATCTCGTCGCTGCGCTGCTCGCTGATGCGCGCGCAGGCGACCATGTCGTGTTCATGTCAAACGGCGGTTTCGAGGGCGCGCCGCGTCGTTTTTTCGACGCGCTCCGCTAGACTTGCGCACGTGGCGTTGACTGATATCCCGCTGTTTCCGCTGTCGAGCGTGCTGTTTCCCGGCGCGCCGCTCAACCTGCGCATCTTCGAGCAGCGCTATCTCGATCTCGTGCGCGAGTGCTCGCGCAATGCCTCGGGTTTCGGCGTCTGCCTGATTCTCGACGGGCGCGAAGTCGGCGAACCCGCATTGCCCGCGGCGGTGGGAACGCTGGCGCGCATCACCGATTTCTGCACGCTGCCCGACGGCCTGCTCGGCATCACTGCCGAAGGCGGCGGGCGCTTCGAGGTGAGCTCTACGCGCGTGCGCAACAACGGTCTCGTGCATGGCGACGTACGCTTCTGGCCGCCCGAGCCGCTGGTGCAAGTGCCGCCCGAACACGGCCTGCTCGCGACCATCCTCGAACGCCTGCTCGACCAGTTCGGCACGGCCTATGCCAAAGTCGAGCGTGTGCGATTCGATGACGCTAGCTGGGTTGGCTTCCGGCTCGGCGAATTGCTGCCGCTGGAACAAACCGAGAAGCAGCATTTGTTGCAGATGACCGATCCCGTGCGGCGCCTGACTCAACTGCAACACTACATTCCGCGCTTCCAGCGCGACTGAGCTGTTCGCGCAACGTGCGGCCGCGCATGGCCGCTTCCCCAATTTCTCGATCGTCGACGGTCGCTGAGGAGATGCCCATGAAATACCTGCACACCATGATCCGCGTACGCGATCTCGACGCGACCTTAAAATTCTTCTGCATCGGCCTCGGCTTGCGCGAAACGCGACGCATGGAAAACGCGGCGGACAAGTTCACTCTGGTCTTCCTTGCCGCCGATGAATCGCCGGATGCGGAAATCGAACTGACCTGGAACTGGGACTCGACCGAAGACTACGGCGGAGCGCGCAACTTCGGCCACCTCGCCTTCCGCGTCGACGATATCTACGCGACCTGCGCGCACCTGCAGTCGATGGGCGTCACCATCAATCGCCCGCCACGAGACGGGCACATGGCCTTCGTGCGCTCGCCAGACCTGATTTCGATCGAGTTGCTGCAGAAAGGTGAATGGTTGCCATCTGCGGAGCCGTGGGCATCAATGCCGAACCGCGGTGCGTGGTGAACGCGTCCAAGCCGGATACAGACGATTCAACGAGCGCCTTGATCGAGCTCGGCAAGCGCTACTGGCTGCCCGTCTACAAACCGCGTGAAATCGTGCTCGCGCGCGGCGTCGGTGCGCGCGTCTGGGATCTCGACGGCCGCGAGTACATCGACTTCGGAGCCGGCATCGCGGTCAACGCACTGGGCCATTGTGACCCCGATCTCGTTGCAGCATTGACGTCGCAGGCGCACAAACTTTGGCACACCAGTAACGTGTTCTACAGCGAACCGCCGTTGCGTCTCGCCGAAGAACTGGTTTCTGCGAGTGGCTTTGCCGAGCGCGTATTCCTGTGCAATTCCGGCACCGAGGCGAACGAGGCTGCGATCAAGCTGGTGCGCCGCTGGGCGACGGCTCAGGGACGACCGCCGGAACGTCGCGTGATCGTGACCTTCCACGGATCGTTCCACGGACGCACGCTAGCGGCTGTCACGGCGACCGCACAGCCGAGGTATCAGGAAGGCTACGAACCCCTGCCGAGCGGATTTCGCTACACGACCTTCAACGACCTCGCGTCGCTCCAAGGCGCACTCGCGCCTGGTGATGTCGCGGCCGTCATGCTCGAACCGGTGCAGGGCGAAGGCGGTGTGATGCCGGCTGCAGCGGGTTTCCTGGCGGGTGTGCGTGCGCTGTGCGACGCGCACGATGCGCTGCTCGTGCTCGATGAAATCCAGTGTGGCATGGGCCGCAGCGGAACGCTTTTCGCGCACACGCAGGACGGGGTCGTACCAGATATCGTCACGCTGGCGAAAGCGCTCGGCGGCGGCTTCCCGATCGGCGCGATGCTCGCCGGACCCAAGGTCGCGGAGATCATGCAATACGCTGCGCATGGCACAACGTTCGGCGGCAACCCACTGGCCGCGGCGGTCGCGCGCGTCGCATTGCGCAAGTTGTCATCGCCCGATGTGCTTGGCAACGTCGGACGACAAGCGCGTGCATTGCGCGACGGGATTGCTGCGATCAATTCGGAGTTGAATCTGTTTGCCGAAGTGCGCGGTCGCGGCCTGATGCTCGGCGCGGTACTCGCGGATGCGTACAAGGGTCGCGCAGGCGAGATACTCGAGCATGCCGCCGCGCATGGCCTGCTTCTGCTGCAGGCCGGACCCGACGTGCTGCGCTTCGTGCCGGCGCTCACTATCGGCGATGCGGACGTCAGCGAAGGCCTGCTTCGCCTGCGCGCTGCGCTGATGGATTTCGCGGGTGGCGAAGCGCGCACATAGCAACGCCGCTGCTGTCATCCAATCGAATTTTCTGGGCAACGTCCTGTGTTGTTCTAGCTGCTCTTGTCGCGACTGCCGATGCGAAAGCGACAGGAGTGGCCGCCGCGCACCAGGCACTCAATATGCTGGATCGGCCGACCGGTGGCGGCCTCCATGAACGCAAGATCGAAGCGACACACGTCCGGGTGCGTTTTCGCCAAGGTATGGAAGACGCAGTTGTAGGCTTCGACCTGGGTCTCGCCATCGCGGCGCACAGCGAGCGCCTCGTAGCCGAGCGCGTCGAGCTGTTCGGCCAGCGCGCCCGCGATGCCCGCGTCATCGGCGGGATCGATACGTGCAGCGGCTGCCAAACCGAGCTCATGCCCCATCTTGGCCAACATCGCCTGCACACCCGCCTTGCCGGTGTTCGCATACAGATGCTCCAGCACGCTCGCTGCGATCAATCCGTAACTGCGCGGAAACAGGTCGCGGCCCGCCGGTAGCAGAAGGTAACGCGACTGCGGCCGGCCACCGGTCGGTCGCGCACTGCCACGCTCGACCAGACCCGCGCCAATCAACGCGGTCAGGTGTTGCCTGATCGCGTTGTGAGTGACGCCGAGCGCCGTGCAAAGCGTTTCGACACTGGCGCCTTGTGGCTCACGCAGCAACGCGCGCAGCAGTTTCTGCTGGGTCGTGCCGAGTTGCCGCAGGGCGCCCGTTTGGGTCACGCCGCCTTGGCCGGGAATTGCTTGGCGATGGCGTCGGAAAGCGCGTCAGCGATGACATCCATATGTGCGCGCATCATCTTCCACGTGTTCGCCTCGCCTTCCTTGTCACCCTTCATGATCTGCCCGATCTGCTGAATGTGGTGGCCACCGTGGGTCATCATCAGGCCGCGTACCGCATCTTCGGGCAGGTTCGGATTCGCACCCGACAGGAACTTGGCGATATCGCCCGCGTTGACGGCATAGTCCTGCACCGCCTTCGTGTTCGCAGCGCTGTCGCCTGCATGTTGCGCATCGGTCATCGTCTTCACCACACCCCAATGGCCGGCGAGCAAGGTCAGCATCTGTTTTCCGGCGGCATCGCCGTAGTAGCCGCCGACCGCTCCGGCAATCTGCTTGGCATTCGCCACGACGCCATCAGCGGCCTTCGCTGCAGCGGCACTATCGTCGGCCTTGACGGCCATCGCATAGGCGCGCGTTTGTTCGACATGGCCTTGCCAGAGCGAACGCATGGCTGCATGCAGTTTCGGCGCGGCGGGCGCAGCAGATGCCGCAGCTGGCGCTGCCGTCGCAGGTTGTTCGGCGGCGAACAGCGGAGCGCTGGCGGCGATCGCAACCGTCAGCGCGACCGCGCCGATGAGAGACATGGAAAGGTGTTTCATCAAAAAGCTCCTTGATCAACCGTCACATGACGGCCGACACATCTTGGCCGCCAGCGTCCATCAGTAAAGTACTCCATGTGTAAAGCCCACAGCACAAGCTCCTCTTGTTCTCGTCGGGGCCCTTGACCCGCCCCGATCGGGCCTCATTCGCTTTGTAGCCAGCGTTGCAGATAGAGGTCGTGACGGCGATCCTTGAGGTTCTGCACGGTGCCGTTGTTGCGCGCGCGGGCGAGATCTTCCAGGCGCAGGTCCGCCCACAGCACCATCTCCGTGTTCGGCGTCGAGTCGGCCGCGATGCCATCGCGCGCGAACGGGAAATCGCACGGCGTGAGGATGCAGCTCTGCGCGTACTGGATGTCGAAATTGTTCACGCCGGGCAGATTGCCGACATTGCCGGAGAGCACGACATAGCATTGGTTCTCGACCGCGCGCGCCTGACAGCAGTAGCGCACGCGCAGATAGCTCTGGCGTTCGTCGGTGCAGAACGGCACGAAAAGAATCAGCGCGCCCTGGTCGATCAGGTGACGCGCAAGTTCGG
Source organism: Dokdonella sp. (assembly GCA_039919785.1). GTDB lineage: Bacteria > Pseudomonadota > Gammaproteobacteria > Xanthomonadales > Rhodanobacteraceae > Dokdonella_A. The sequence goes on from JBDSFA010000015.1 coordinate 6,835, forward strand.
GAAATTCAGAGTCGTAGCAGATCAGCACACCGATCGGACCGCAGTCGGTCTGGATCGCCGCAGCCTTGCTGCCGCCCTTGATGCCCCACCAGGTGCGCTCATTCGGCGTCGGATGGATCTTCTCCTGCTGGTGCACCGAGCCGTCGCGCAGGCACACGTAGCAGATGTTGCGCATGGTGCCGTTGTCGATCGCGGTCGGGTGCGAACCGCCGATGATATTGATGTTGTAGCGCACGGCGAGGTCGCTGAAGAGCGCCTTGACCCGATCGGTGTATTCGGTAATTCGGCGGATCGCTTCCACTGATGGCAGTGGTGCGTTCTCGATCGACAGCAGTTGCAACGTCATCATTTCGGGGAAGACGACGAAGTCCGACTCGTAGCCCGCCGCGATCTCCACGAAATATTCGACCTGGGTCGCAAATTCCTCGAAACGCGTGATGCGCCGCTGCTGGTACTGGATGGTTGCCACCCGCACCCGATCAGGCAGGCGCGTCGCGTTCTTTGGCGTCGGCGTCTGCGGTTGGTCATGCCGATCGGGATTGCGCCAGACCAGATGCGCGGCGTAACCGAGCGACTCGCGATCACCGGGCGCGTAGCGCGGCAACATGCCGATCAGCTCGAAGCCATTGCGCAACTGGAAACTCAGCGTTGCGTCGCGCTGCCGGCCCTCGCGCACGGCCTGCACATAGGCATCGACCGAACCGAATGTCTTGGCGCGCTTCTCGAGGCCCGGCAGTCGTCCGCCGAACACGATGCCGCGCAGGCCCAGTTTCTGACACAGCTTCTTGCGCGCCGCATAGAGACGCCGACCGATGCGCAGGCCGCGAAACTCCGCGTCGACGCAGACATCCATGCCGTAGAGCCAGTCGCCATGATCGTCGTGGCGAGCGGCGAAGCCGCCGCCGGTGATTTCATGCCAACTGTGCGGACCCATCGCCGCCGCTTCGTCGATGCGAAACGTGGCACAGAAGCCGACAATGCGATCGCCGTACTCGGCGACAAACTGGCCTTGTGGAAACCGCGCCTGCTGTCCGCGCAACATGTCTGCCGAGTGTGCCCACTCGGTGCCGTAGGTACGGCCGGTCAGTGCCACGAGCGCTGCAATGTCTCCAGCGCGTGCTCCGCGCACGAGCAATCGGGGCTTGGGGTCGGAATCCTCGGCCATGCTGTCCACCTCTGCTGCAACAACCGGCTATTTGACGCGCTCGCCTCCCAAGCACAGCTGAACCGCGACGGATGGCGCGGCTTTGCCTGCCGCGCCATTGGGGGTTTCAGCCAGCCGCCACCTCGGCGAATGCGCCGCGCGCCGCAGCCAAGGTCTCGGCAATGACCTGCTCGCTGTGCGCGATCGAGACGAAGCCGGCTTCAAACGCCGAAGGCGCGAGATAGACGCCGCGTTTGAGCATGCCATGGAAGAAACGGTTGAACGCAGCGACATCGCACGCAGTCGCCTGCGCGTACGTTTCAACCCGAGAGAACGACGCGGCCACAGGCCGCTCCGATTTTCCTTCGCCCCGCTGCGCGGGGAGAAGGTGGTCCGCAGGGCCGGATGAGGGGGTTTCTTTGGGCAGGAAGAAGATGCCGAACATGCCGCAGACGCGATTCACGCTCAGCGGCACGCCCGCTTCGGCAGCTGCAGCGGCGAACGTGTCGGTGAGCAAGCGCGTGCGGCGATCGAGTTCCTCGTAGAAATTCGGCGTCTGGATCAGTTCGAGCATCGCCAAGCCCGCGGCCATCGCAACCGGATTGCCGGACAACGTGCCCGCCTGATAAACCGGTCCCGCCGGTGCGATCATCTGCATGATCTCGCGCCGGCCACCGTAGGCGCCGACCGGCATGCCGCCACCAATGATCTTGCCGAACGCGGTCAGATCCGGCGTGATGCCATACAGCGCCTGCGCGCCGCCGAGTGCGACGCGAAAACCGGTCATGACCTCATCGAAAATCAGCAGAACGCCGTGTTGCGTGCACAGCTCACGCAACGCCGCGAGGTAACCTTCGCGCGGCAGAATGCAATTCATGTTGCCGGCGATGGGTTCGATGATCAGCGCGGCAATATCGTCGCCGACATCGGCGAAGAGCGTCTTCGCCGCATCGAGATCGTTGTACGGCAAGGTGAGCGTGAGATCGGCGAGCGCCTTCGGCACGCCGGGCGAGGTCGGCACGCCGAGCGTCAGCGCGCCGGAGCCGGCTTTGACGAGGAATCCGTCGCCGTGGCCGTGATAGCACCCTTCGAATTTCACGATGCGCGAACGCCCCGTGAACCCACGCGCAAGTCGGATCGCTGACATCGTCGCTTCAGTGCCCGAGTTGACCATGCGGACGACGTCGACCGACGGCACCAGCCGCGTGATCGTCTCCGCCATCGTGACTTCTGCCGCGCACGGCGTACCAAACGAGAGGCCGTCCTGGATCGCACGTTCGACCGCCGCGCGTACTTGCGGATGATTGTGTCCGGCCACCATCGGCCCCCACGAGCCGACGTAGTCGATGTAGCGAGTTCCTTCGACATCCCACAGATATGCACCGTCTGCGCGTGCCGTGAAGAAGGGCTCGCCGCCGACGGATTTGAACGCGCGCACCGGCGAATTCACACCGCCGGGAATGCGCTCGAGGGCGCGCTGAAACAATTCGTGATTGGTGGTCATCGCAGGCTCGTGGAAGACGGTGGGAAAAGGCGGGCGAAATCGGCGGCAGAGCTGCGCACATCCTGCGCGCCGAACAGCGCGGTGATGACAGCGACGGCATCGGCGCCGGCATCGATGAGATCGCGCGCATTGTCCGGTGTGATGCCGCCAATCGCCACCAGCGGTTTGCCCAGAGCCTTCGCGTCGCGCAGCAATTGCGTAGTCGCTCGTCGCGCCTGGGGTTTCGTCGGCGAAGCAAAGAATGCACCGAAGGCAAGATAGTCGGCGCCCGCAGCGGCAAATTGTCGCGCAAGGTCGAGCGAGTCGTAGCAGGACACGCCGATGATCACCGCCGCACCGAGGCGCTCACGCGCGGTGGCGATCTGCGCATCGTCTTCGCCCAGATGCACGCCGGCGGCGCCGACGGCGCGTGCGAGCTCGATGTCGTCGTTGATGATCAGATCCACGCCTTGGCCTGCGCACAGGTGCTGCAACGCGGTTGCCTCGCGCAAGCGCCGTGCGGCATCCGCGGTCTTGTCGCGGTACTGCAGCATCGTTGCGCCGCCGGCAACTGCCGCCGCGCAGACCTCGATGAGATCGTCGCGCGGACCGTCGGTGATCGCGTAAAGACCGCGCACTCGTGCGCGCATGGAAGTCATTGTCTTCGGCATGGGTCAGGCCTGCGCTTTCGCGCGCTCGTGCAAGCTGAGAGAATACTAGGCCTTTCGCTCAACGACCCCCTCTGCAATGTCCGAGTTTTCCGCAGCTCCTGTCGAAGCGCCGTTCCGCACCTTCATGTGCGTCGTGTGCGGTTTCCTCTACCACGAAGCCGAGGGCTGGCCCGCAGATGGAATCCCGGGCGGCACTCGCTGGGAAGACGTGCCGGAAACCTGGACCTGCCCGGACTGCGGCGTGACCAAGTCCGATTTCGAGATGATCGAGATCTGAGGAGTGGCGTCAATCGTGCGGGCGAGTCGGCAGAGCATCGCCGCTTCGAGCCGAAAGTCTTTTCGCAATATTCGAAAATGCCTGCGCGAAGGCCGGCATTGTCTTCATTCCGCCATACCTGCGTCGCGCCCGCGGCATTCCGTCTTGCTTGACTGTACGCAGTCAAAAAACCCGGAGTTTCGCATGCGTATTTTTGTGCCGATTGAGGACGCCAGCATCGACAACGACGCTGGCGTGCTGGTGCCGTATCGCTATGGCCTGACCTGCGCGCATGAACTGCGCGGCGCACTGGTGCTGCGCGATGGTGTCTGGAGCGAGCGCGCCGCGATCAATCGCGCGGTTAGCAACCCCGCTGCAATCAACCCCGCCTCAATCAACGATGGATCATCAATTCATCGCCCGGCGTCAATCCCAGTTTGCTCGCCTGGCCGGCATTGAGCTCTAGCACGTAACGCGCAGGCGCACCGCTCGAATACGCGGGACAAGGATCGGCCGTGCATGCAGGCACATCATGTTGGACGCTGATCAGCTTGCGCTCGGCGTCGAAGAACAGCATGTCCTGCGGGAATTTGCAGTTCTTCATCCAGAACGCACGCGGCTCATCGTTCTGGAACACGAACAGCATGCCGTGGTCGAGGGGCATGCTCGGGCGATCCATCAGACCGTGTTCGCGCGAGGCGTCGTCTTCGGCAATCTCGATCGAATACGACTTGCCTTTCAGGTCGATGCTGGGGCCTTTCGCGGCGCAGGCCTGGACGGTCGCGGCGAGCGCGAGTGTGGCGACGCAGATCGGGCGGAAATTGCGGTTCATCGTGGCTTCCTCGACAAGACAATCGTGGGGTGCGGCAACTCGTTTCCCGCCGCATCGGTTTGAGGCGGCAGGGTCAATAAATCGAATGCAGCGCTCAAGCCAGCGCGTAGCCGAACTGTTGCTTGAATTCGGCTGCGAACTGCGCGTAGTCGAAGCGCTGGTTCTGCGTGCCCGGGTGCTCGACTTTCAGCGCGCCCATCAGCGAGGCCATGCGGCCGCAGGTCGGCATGTCGTAGCCTCGCATCAGACCGCAGATCAGGCCGGCGCGATAGGCATCGCCGCAACCGGTCGGATCGACCACCTGGCGCTCGCGCGCAGGCGGAATTTCCTGCGTGCTGCCGTCCTTGAGATGGATGATCGAACCGCGCGGACCTTGCGTGACGATGTAGGCCTGCACGCGGCTGGCGATTTCATCCGCGCTCCAGCCGGTGCGCTGCTGCAGCAACTGCGACTCGTAGTCGTTGACGATCACATAGGTCGATTTCTCGATCATCGTGCGGAATTCGTCGCCGCTGAACAGCGGCATCGCCTGGCCCGGATCGAAGATGAAAGGCACACCGCGCGCGGCGAATTCGTCGACATGCTGCAGCATCGCTTCGCGGCCATCCGGCGCGACGATGCCAAACGTGACACCGGGCACGTCACGCACGTGGTTCTCGTGCGAGCTCGACATCGCGCCGGGATGGAAGGCGGTGATCTGGTTGTTGTCCAGATCCGTGGTGATGAAGCACTGCGGCGTGAACTGATCGTCGAACACGCGCACCTGATCGAGGCGTATGCCGCACTTCTCCAGATGCGCGCGATACGGCGCAAAGTCCTGACCGACTGTCGCCATCGGAATCGGCTCGTCGCCGAGCAGCTTGAGGTTGTAAGCGATATTGCCGGCGCAGCCACCAAATTCACGGCGCATGCGCGGCACCAGGAAGGACACGTTCAGGATATGCACCTGGTCCGGCAGGATGTGTTTCTTGAACTGGTCCTGGAACACCATGATGGTGTCGAAGGCGAGCGAACCGCAGATCAGTGCTGACATCGAAGGATTCCGTAGGGCGC
>JBDSFA010000317.1:0-3407 GCA_039919785.1 Dokdonella sp.
CGAGGGCTGCGCGTATTCCTTGCGGTCGCCATTTGATGGCCAGCCGACTTCGCCGATCACGATGGGCTTGTCAGGAAACAGCTTCTGCAGCTCGCGATATTGGCCCAGCGCGAAGCCGACTGCGTCCTTGCGCGGGATCCTCTCCCAGTACGGCAGGATATGCATGGTGACGAAGTCGACGTGCGCGGCGAGTTCGGGGTGGCGCTGCCACGTGTCGAGCGGTTCGGCAGTGGACACCGGGATTTTCAGTTGCGCACGCGCGCGATCGAGATAGCCGATCAGATCCTTGACGCTGAGATCGCCGCGCAGGATCGCCTCGCTGCCGACGATCGCGCGATCGATGTTGTCGTTCTTGCGACTCAGCGCAATCAGCGCGCTGAGTTCGCGTTCATTGCGCTCGGCGCGGCCCTCGATCCAGGCGCCGGCCATCACGGTCATGCCATAGAACTTCGCGATGCGCGGAACCTGTGGCGCCTCGACCGAGGAATAGGTGCGCAGGCGCTTGGTGTACTGCGACAGCAGGCGGATGTCGCTGTCGATCTCCGCTTCGTTCGGGTACAGCTGGCGGGTCGGGTCCTGGTAGCGCTGGAACGGATTGAACGCGAAGCCGCCGATTTCGCCGTGCCAATCGGTGATGTGCGCGGGGCGGTTGAGGAAGCCCCATAAGCCGACATTCAATGCCGCTACCAGCAAGGTCAGGATGAGCGCGCGCCAGAGGGATTTGCGCACGACGGGGGGCTGGGTGCGGCTCAAAAGGGCCTCGGGGGTTCTGCAGCGGACGTAACGCGGCAGCATAGCGGAACGTTGCGCGCGCGCTCAATGCATTCGGCGGCAGAAGGCTATCGGCAGGAATCCCGTCGGACGGCTTTCGACATCGGTGCGAGCAGGCTGACCCGGCCACCGATGAAGATTCAGGGCGAGCGACTATTTCCCATCAGGACGTTTGCGTCCCAGTCGCCGCAACTGGCTGAGGACCACCGGCACCAGCGCCAGTACGGCCATGCCGAGTACCGGCAGCAGAACGCGTTTGTGCGCGAAGATGTTCAGCGAGACGGCGCCCTCGCGTGCGATGGTTTCGGTCAGGCCGGCGCCGAGCGCCGTTTCGAATGCGATCATCACGGTGCCGCCGAGCACGGTAGCGGTGAGGAACAGCCAGATCGGGCAGCGCAACCAGGCCAGCGCAACCGTGACGCCGCCGAACGGGAAAAAGGGCACCAGGCGCAGGAACATCGCGAAACTGATCGGGTAGGCCTGATAGCCGGCGCGCAAGCGCTCGACCAGAGCGGGCGCCGGTCCGCTGCCGTGCGCGAACGCGGAACGGCTGGCGAGAAACAGGATCATCGCGCCGAACGTAGCCCCGAGCATCGAGAGCAGGGTGCCGGCCACGAAGCCGAACAGCATGCCGCCAGCGAGCACAATCACGATGGCGCCGGGGATGCCGGTTGCGATCGCCAGCGTCATCAAGCCGATCTGGGTGAGCGCTGCGAGCAGCGGGTGCGCCTCAATGCTGGCGTGCAGCTCGATCTGCTCCTGGGCGATGTGCTGAGGCGCAAAGCGGTCGAGCGCGCCAGAGAAAAACAGCGCAAAACCGATCCCGACCAGAATCAGCAGTGGCAGGAAGGAGCGCAGACGTTTCATCGATTCACAACCGCGGACGGAGCGCTGCGCGTGGCGGCGGTGGCGCGAAGCATAGCGGCTTGGTATGGCGCGACAAAGACTTGACCGTTGCAGCGCGCGGCTGGCATGTCCACCGGGTCAGGTTGCACGCGCGAACACCGTGATTTCTTCGCGATCGTGATACAGCTGCTTCGCGCGCAGCTCGATCCGGCCGGGGAGGGCGGCGCGCACGATCGAGAAGCACAGCTGCACTTCGTCATAGCGTTTCTTCATCGGCAGCTTGAGGTTGAACACCGCATACCGGCAGCAGCCTTCGGCAAACCACTGCGCCATCAGTTCGGCGACGCGTCGCGGTTGTTCGACCATGTCGCAGACCAGCCAGTCGACCGGCTTCTGCGGCCGGTAGCGGAAACCATCCGAACGCAGATGATCGACGAGGCCCGATGCGAGCAGGGTTGCATCCATCGGCCCGTTGTCGACCGCGGTTACGTGCAGCGAGCGGTTCACCAGCTGCCAGGTCCAGCCGCCGGGCGAAGCGCCGAGGTCGACCGCGCGCATGCCCGGTTTGAGCCAGCGTTCGCGCTCACCTTCATCGAGCAGCACGATCAACGCTTCCTCGAGTTTCAAGGTCGACCGACTCGGCGCCGCGTGAGGGAATTTCAGGCGCGGGATGCCGCCAGTCCAGGGTGCCGCGGCGTTGATGTTGGCGACACCGACAAACGCAGCGTCAGTCGCGGTCATGCAGATGTGCAGACGCCAGGGCGAACTGCGGTCGATCAGTTGTTTTTTCTTGAGCGCGGCAATCAGCGCGGCGTTGAGGCCGCGGCACAGTGCGGCGAGTTCGCGCGCGGCATCGCTGTCCGGCGCTTCGACCCAGGCGTCGCACCAACGGCGTTGGCCGTGAACGGGATCGTTGCTTTCGATGATCGGCAACAGCACCGACAGCCGGTCCTTCGCCGGCAAATCACGCGCCTGTCCCAAGACATGCAGCAACTGACGCGCGAATACCAGGTTGCGCCAGGGCGCCGCCTCGCCCAGCTGATCGGCCGCGCCGCGATCGGGCGTCACGAATTCGACGAAGCCGCTGCCACGCGCCGCCCGCGCGTAACCGCCGCCGCCCATCAGCGCGTCGTGGGCGGCGAGTTCCTGCGCACATTCGCCCTCGAATCCGGGGCGGCAATAGGCGAGCAGGCTGGAGGAATCGCTGGCGGGCATCGGGCACAACGTCGGGGCGGCGCCGCATGATGCCTGTCGACGCCAATAATGACGAGTGTGACGGCGTCGCCGGACGCGGTCGCGCATATTCGCTAGCGTTCGCCCACTTCATTTCCGGGGTTACACCATGGCAACGATATTGGCTCGAACCCTCGCTGTTTCCGTATTGGCGACCCTCGCGACCGTGCTGCCTGCGGCAGCCAACGCCGCGGTCGCGGTCAGTGTGAATACGAGTGCAAATTCGCATCCGTTCAGCCCGCTGATCTTCGGCGTGTCCTACGGCGACGCCGCGCGCAATGCGGCGATGGGCTACACCGTGCGCCGCTGGGGCGGCAATTCGACCTCGCGCTACAACTGGAAAATCGACATCCACAACACCGGCGCCGACTACTACTACGAAAACATTCCGGGCGCGACCGATCGCACGCAGGTTCCACCGCTGAACAACGACGCGGATGCGTTCGTCAGCGAATCGCGCAATGCTGGTATCGATGTGCTGATGACGATCCCGACGATCGGCTGGACGCCGCTGGACGGCCATCTCGTCCATCCATATCGTGCCGGCTTCTCGGTCG
>JBDSFA010000153.1:0-5122 GCA_039919785.1 Dokdonella sp.
GTCTGCCACCGCAGGCGATGCTGGATGCGCTTGGCGATGACTCACGTGGTGAGGAAATCGAGATGTTCCGCGTCTGGTACCGCGAACTCTGGCGCCACAACGAGCAGCATTGGGGTCCGTTGCCGGCCGGGTTGGAATAGACCCCACTTCCGCGCGAACGGACATACAATCGGGCCGAAGGGCGGGTTGTCCCGCATGATGACGACGGCAGCTGGACAAAGGCGGATCGTGATTTCCAAACGGGCAGGCATCATCGGCGGCGTACGCATTCCGTTCTGCCGCAACAACACGGCCTATGCCGAGGTCGGTAACTTCGGCATGGCGGTGAAGACGCTTGGCGCGCTGGTCGAGCGTTTCGACCTGCATGGCGTTGAACTGGGTGAAGTTGCCTACGGCGCGGTGATCAAGCACGCGTTCGACTGGAACCTCGCACGCGAAGCGACGCTGTCGTCCGGGCTCGCGCCGACCACACCGGGCATCACCACCGCGCGCGCGTGCGGAACCTCGCTCGACAACGCGATCATCATTGCCAACAAGATCGCGACGGGCCAGATCGACGCCGGTATCGCCGGTGGCACCGATACCACCAGCGACGTGCCCATCGTCTATTCCAAGCCCTTGCAGCAGCGCCTGCTTGCAATGAATCGCGCGCGCGCGCCGCTGGACAAGATCAAGGCGGCACTCCGGGGATTCTCGCTCGGGGAACTGAAACCTGCATTCCCTGGCGTCGCCGAGCCGCGCACGGGCAAGTCAATGGGCGACCATTGCGAGCTGATGGCGCGCGAATGGAAGATTGCGCGCGAGGATCAGGACAAGCTTGCCCTCGCCAGCCACCAGAAGCTCGCGGCGGCTTACGCGCGCGGCTTTTTCAGCGACCTGATCGTGCCGTTCCGTGGCGTCGATCGCGACAACATCCTGCGTGCGGATACCACGCTGGAAAAGCTTGCCACACTCAAGCCTGCGTTCGACAAGACGTCAGGCCTGGGTACCCTGACTGCCGGTAATTCGAGTGCGTTGTCCGACGGCAGCGCGGCCGTTTTGTTGGCAAGCGACGAATGGGCCGCGGCGCGCGGGCTCAAGGTTCAGGCGTATTTGACGCATGCTCGCGTCGCGGCGGTCGATTTCGTGCGCGGCGAAGGTCTGCTGATGGCCCCCACCATCGCCGTGCCGCGCATGCTCGCCGAGGCCGGCATTTCATTGCAGGATTTCGATTTCTACGAGATTCACGAGGCATTCGCAGCGCAGGTGTTGTGCACGCTGCGCGCGTGGGAGTCGGCCGACTACTGCAAGAACCGGCTCGGTCTGGACCAGCCGCTGGGTTCGATTGATCCGGCCAAGTTGAACGTCAACGGATCGAGTCTCGCGACCGGGCATCCGTTCGCGGCGACCGGCGCGCGCGTGATTGCGACCCTGGCCAAGATGCTCGACGAGAAGGGTTCGGGCCGCGGCCTGATCTCGATCTGCACCGCCGGGGGCATGGGCGTGACGGCGATTCTCGAAAAGCCGTAGGATCGCCTGGTACGAGTCGCCGCTCCGCTCTTCGCGAGAGCGCTGCTGCGCATCACGTCATCGGCTTCCGGGTGGAGGGTGGATGGAAACCAGCAGCTACGCGCTTGTCTTGACCGGGACGGTTTTGCCGAGCCACACGCCTGAGGCGGTGTGGCCTGTGCTCGCCGCGTACTTCCGCATGGACGTGGATAAGTTGAGCAAGCAATTGCTCGCGCGTGCACCACTGACGATCAAGCAGGGCGATGACCTGGGCAAGTTACAGACTCTGCTCGAAGGAGTGGCTGCGGCAGGCGCCGAGGCGGAAATCTGTGCGCCTGACGGTCGGCCCGGCATGTTCGTGATGCTCGACAACATGCCGCGCGGGCCAGTGCCGCGCGTATTTGTCGATGAACGCGTCGAATACGGGCAATGGTCGGCAAGCGTCATGGTGGCCGAGGTCGGTTCGAGCGTATGGAAACCTTACAGCGACTTCGTCCAGCCGGTTGTTGCCCCAGTTGCGCCGGCACCTGCACCGGTGGCGGCACCTGATCCCTTCGCCGCGCGTGATGTGGCGACGCGCGTATCGACGCCATCGACCCACTTTTCGGTAGCCGGAGGCGCGACAGGTTCGATCGCCTTGCCCGCAGGCGCCGCGATTGGCGCCGGTTTCTGGCGGCGCTGCGCGGCCCTCCTGCTGGACGGCGTCGTGGTCGGCGTCATCGGTTGGGTTGTCAGTGCGGTCGGCATGATGATGTTTGCAAACGGTGGCAGCGCGTCCGCGATCGTTGCGGGCTCTTTCGGCATGAGCTTGCTTCTGGTAATCGTCGACTGGCTGTACTTCGCATTGCAGGAGAGTTCTCCTGCGCAGGCGACACTGGGCAAGCGCGCCATGGGCATCAAGGTGACCGACGACTATGGGCGGAGGATCGGTTTTGGCCGCGCCTCGGGTCGCTTCTTCGGCAAGATCATCTCCGGCGTGATTTTCTATGTCGGCTTCATGCTGGCGGGCTGGACAGCGCGCAAACAGGCCTTGCACGACATGATTGCCGGCACTTTGGTGGTCTTCAGGGACGTCGAATCCGGTCAGCCGCTGCCGACCGATCGCCCGCCGATGCCGTGGTACGGCTGGCTGGTCAATGGCCTGGTCGTCGGCGGGATCCTGCTCACTGCGATCGTCTTCGTGTTCTACGCAGGCGTGCTGATCGATCTGGTGCGCAACGGCCTGCACGGGGGCGGCTAGCTCGGACAGCATCTCGTTGCAAACGAAAAGGCCGCCAAAAGGCGGCCTTTTTGCAGATGCTGCGTAGGTTTCAGCTGCGGAACGAGAACAGGGTCGGCTTCCAGCCGCCACCGGACTGGTAACTCTGGCCACGGCGCTTGCGCATGCGATCGATGAGCTCGATGCGGCGGGCTTCGGCCCATTCCACTCGGTGCGTCTTCAGCGTTGATGGATCGACGCCGTGCGCGGCCGCCTCGTTCTTGCGATAAGCGACGAAATCTTCATACGCTTCGATCTCGTGCTGCAACTCGCGCACGCACAGTTCGATCATGATCGCGTCATCGAGGAAGCCAAGCACCGGCACATGGTCCGGGATGATGTCTTCGGGGTTGGCGAAGTAGGTCAGGCAGGCCAGAACGCGCTGCTTGTCATCGTCTGGCAATGCGAAGCCGTCGTCGTGGACCATCGCGATCATGCTGTCGAGCTTGCCAAGTCGTTCGGCGATGAAGTGCGGCAGCTTGATCTGGTGGCCTTCGACGAGCAGCTTCGATGCCGCATCCGTCACTTCGCGCGGCGACAGGTGCTTGGCTTCCTCCTGCGCACGGTGCATGGCGTCGATGAAATGCTGGAGGTCGGCATCGCCGAGTTCGATGGTGATGGCGAGCGACATGGGAAGACTCCACGGGAAGACGACGGACGAGACTAGCTAGCCGAGGTAGGCGGCGTCAATCGGATCATTGACCCATGACGCGCCTCCGCGCCACGCGCGTCGCCCATAGCGCGCCGACCCGCAACCTTCCGGCGCTTGCAACGCAGGCCGAAGCTCGCGTCAGAGGATCCCCACGAGACCGGCGCCAAAGGCGGTCACGATGCGCGTATAGATCATTTTCAGGGGCAGGTCGACTTCGGGGAAGTCGCCAACATCGGTATGGCAGTCGTAGAAGCCGGGCGATCCGGGGGGTGATTCGACGCAGCCGGGTTTGAGCTCGAAGCTGGTCGCGTAGCGGAACGGCCAGAGGTCGAACAGCGGCAACGCAGTGGAGAAATCCGCAATTACATTGTTGATTTTCTGCAGGATTTTCGGCCGCTCGCGGCGGGCGATGGTCCAGGCGTTCTGCGCCTGCGCGTTTTGCAGCACGGCCGTGCGCAGGCGCGCGGTGACAGCACGGTCGTAGATGATGAAACCCGACTCGGTGTTGTAGTCGTCTGACCGGGGATCAAAATTGTGCGAGCCGATCACGCTGACGCGGTCGTCGATCGCGATCGACTTGGCGTGCAGGCCCAGGCGCACACCGCTGCGCTGCAATGGAGTCTGCCCGTAACGCTGGTAACGTCCGCCGCTGCCGGCGCCGGCAAGCGCCTCGTAGTTCTGCACGAATTCCGCCGCATCGGCTGGGAAGGGCTTGAATTCGTGGATCTGGAAACCAAAGCGCTTGAGGTAGCGCTTCTTGTACTTGTAGGAAAGCGCGTAGACGTAAAAAGCGTCGGTCGCCGCGAGCGAGTTGGTCGACACCACGATCGGCATGTGCGGCTGCCTGCGGTGCAGGTCGAGAAAAATGTCGCGCGCGCGCCGACTCAGCACAAGATACGGAGTCTCGAATACGATCCCTTCGCGCGCGCTGGCGAGCAGCTCGCTGATGCGCCTGGTGAGTTCCTGCGCGGTCGGATCGTTGGGTCGTGCTGCCTTGTCCGGCGCGTCCGAGAAGTAGTCGACGCGCGCGACGCGCAAGGCATCCGCGCTGAAGTGGTCGCGTATGTAACCCACATCGGCGGCGCGTGCGCGCAGTGATCGAATGCGCGGCCAGTCCACGCTGGCGGGCGCTTCCAGTGCCGTCGTGGCGTCGCCATCCTCGACGATGCGCCGGTTGACGTCGTTGAGCCGGGTCAGCGGAACGCTGCGCGGATGCGCCCAGAACCTGTCGAACGACGCTTGCATCTCCGCCCCGGCCGCAGGTCCGAGTACGAGTGCGTCGCGGTCCCGGTAGTCGAACTCCTGGTCCCAGTCGAAGTAACGGTTTTCGTAATTGCGCCCGCCCGCGATGCCGATTTCACCGTCGACGAGGAACAGCTTGTTGTGCATTCGAGAATTGAATTTTGAAAAGCAGCACAGGAGTCCGGCTGCGAATTCAAGCGGCTGTGTGACGGCTTCGTCGAAGGTCGGGTTGTACAGCTTGAAATCGAGGTTCGCGTGCGCGCGAGCAATACGCGCGAGCCATTCGACATCGTCGAGCGCGAACAGCTGGTCAGACAGCACGCGTACGTGCACGCCACGCCGCGCAGCAGCGATCAGTTCGTCGAGCACCAGCCAGCCGGCATCGTCCTCGGCCCAGATGAAGGTCTGGATATCGATGCTTTTCCTGGCCGCACGAATCAGGTGGATGCGCAGCAGCAGGGCATCCTCGCCGCGCTCGAGCA
>JBDSFA010000402.1:0-6689 GCA_039919785.1 Dokdonella sp.
ATGTAGCTCAGCTGGTTAGAGCACAGCACTCATAATGCTGGGGTCGGTGGTTCGAGTCCACCCATAGCCACCAACCAATGCACCGTGTTTTCTTCCAGTGCATCAGTCGCTTAGCAATCCCAACCACACGTTACTCCGGCCCCGATCATCTGACCGATTCGGCCCCGTGCCCATCCTGTGCCCATCTCGTGCCCAACTTTTACGAGAAAATCCGAACGAGCGTTTGGAAATGACTCAAGCACTCTGTGCCAGTTGTAGCCTGATTTCTTCCCGAACGCGGCGATTGGCGGAACCGCAAATCTCAGTCGACATGACCCTTGAAGATGTCAACTCGGCCCGCCTTCCGGCTGACGCGAGTAGCCTCGCCGCCGCGCAGCATCCCGATCATAGTGGGCCTGCACAGCGGGATTCGATAAAGCTGTCGGTTCGTCCGAATACGCGCAGGTTGGCGGGACGCCAGATCGTGACCCGAACTCTTGAGGCGTCCCGCTGAGGTTCAAAATGGACTTCGTCTCCAAATTCAAACTCCCGCCTTTTCACCTGCACCTGCTACTCAAAGCCACTTTTAAAGACAGCGTTAGGGCCGACTGGGTCGATAAGCACCGCCGAATCATCGTATGCGTCCGGTGGCGACACCTACCCATCAGCAAATCGATGCGTTAGCGATCAGCCGTGCGGCTTCCAGTTCTGCGGCAGCAGGCTGTTGATATCGCGATCAAGCGTCGTCGGCAGGCGTTCGAGCACGTCGCTGAGCCAGGCATGCGGGTCGCGGCCATTGGCTTTGGCGGTGGCGATCAGGCTCATGATCGCGGCGGCGCGTTTGCCGGCCGGTTCGGAGCCTGCGAAAAGCCAATTCTTACGACCAAGCGCTATCGGCCGAATGGCATTCTCGATCGGGTTATTGTCGATTGGGTGGCGACCATCGTCGAGGTAGCGCCGTAATGCTGACCAGCGCTTGAGGCTGTAGGCAATGGCGCGCTCGGTGCCACTGCTGCCGAGCACTTTCGGGTGCAGTTCGCGCAGGCACTGGCCGAATGCATCGACTAGCGGCACGGCGTGTTGCTGGCGATGCGCATGGCGCGCGTCAGGATCAAATTCTTTCGCCTCCTCCTCGATGCGGTAGATCGCGGCGATGCGTTGAATCGCTTCCTTGGCGATCAGGCTGCCGCTGGCCTTGTCGAGATCGACAAACTTGCGCCGCGCGTGCGGCCCAGCAGGCGAGCTCGGTAACGCCCTTAGCAAATAGCGCTTTGTAGCCGGCGAAATCGTCGACCATCAGGTGACCGCGCCAGTCATCCAGAAACCGCTGCGCGTTCTGACCGCTGCGGCTGCTGCAGTAGTCGAACACCACCAGTGGCGCGGTCGCGCTGCGGTAGGCGAACAGATACGCGCGCTTGGTCTTGCCAGCACCCGGATCGAGTTGTTCGACCGGTGTCTCGTCGGCATGCAGAATTTCATGGGTCAGCAGCTCGCGGCGCAGCGCGCCGACCAGCGGCTGCGGCGCGACACCGACCGCACCGATCCAATCGCCCAGCGTCGAGCGCGCCAGCTCAACACCGCTGCGTGCATAGATCGCTTCTTGCCGATACAGCGGCAGGTGGTCGGTGTACTTGGCGATGACGACCTGCGCCAAAAGACTCGGATCCGCCTGACTTCGATCCAGAATCGCCGGTGCCACCGGCAACGCTTGAATCCGCTCGCACGGCCGACAGGCGAGCTGCGGATACACCTCACGGCGAACAAAGAATTCGATCGGCTTACAGGCCAAGCGCTCGCGGACATGCTCGCCCATCTGCACCAGCTCGCCGCCGCACTGTGAGCAGCACGAGCAGTCGGGCGCATGCACGGTGGTGACGCGCGGCAATTCCGGCGGCAGCGGGCGGCGCTTGGGCGCGACGCGCGGTGTCGCAGACGGCGCTTCGGTGGTCGGCGCACGGAGGGCTTCGAGTGCCGCCTCGGCCGCGGCCAGATCCGCCGCCATGGTGTCGTCAAACAACGCGCGCTGCTCCGGATCCATGCGCTCTGACTTGGCTGCAAACTGCATGCGTCGCAAACGCGCGACCTCGTGCGCCAACGCCTCGATGTGAATATCGCGGGTGCGGATCGATTCATCGCGGCGGGCGATCACGCCGACCGGCGCATCGCGCTAAGCGATGGCCGTGTCACTCTTGGCAATCAGCGCGTCGCGCTCAGCAAGCGTCTTGGCTTGCGCGGAAATGTGCTCCGTCTGCAGTGCAATTTCGCTAAGGAGCCTCTGAACAAGCCCCCGAATTTGTGGTCTGATTGAACCACACGAAATGCAGAACTGGCTGATATGGATCAACTGACGTTTGGGGATGCGGATTTTGCCGGCAAGGGCAAGCTCACGCGCAAGGAACGGTTCCTTTCGGAGATGGAGCAGATCGTTCCCTGGTCGGTGCTGATTCGGCTCATTGCGCCGGTCTACCCGACAGCAGGGAACGGTCGACAGCCGTATCCGCTGGAGACGATGCTGCGGGTGCATCTGATGCAGAACTGGTTTTCGCTGAGCGATCCGGGGATGGAGGATGCGTTGTACGACATGCCTGCGCTGCGTCAGTTCGCAAGGCTGTCGTCGTTGGCGTCGATCCCGGACGAGACAACCATTCTGAACTTCCGGCGTCGAATCGAGGAATACGAACTGGCGCCGGAGATTCTGTTGCGTGTAAACCGCCACCTGACTCGCAAGGGTTTGATGGTGAAGCAAGGCACGATGGTGGACGCCACGATTATCGACGCGCCGACCTCGACGAAGAACGCCACGCATGAACGTGATCCGGAGATGCACCAGACCAAGAAGGGCAATCAGTGGTACTTCGGCATGAAGGCGCATATCGGTGCCGACGTGGAGTCGGGCCTGGTGCACACGGTCGTGACGACGGCAGCGAACGAGTCTGACGTGGCGCAGATCGAGGATCTGCTCCATGGCAAGGAAGATCGCGTTCATGGCGATGCGGGCTATCTAGGCGCCGCCGCCTACGTCAAGCGCGCGCACAAGATTGCGTGGAAGATCGCGCGCCGTCGCAGTCAGGTCGAGAAGATTGGCAATGCGCGCGAGCGTGCGAAGGTCATGCGGGAGGAGACGCGCAAGGCACGGGTGCGCGCTCGAGTGGAGCATCCGTTTCGGGTGGTGAAGTGCGTGTTCGGGTACGTCAAGACACGCTTCAAGGGACTGGCGAAGAACACCGCGCAAATCGTGACTCTATTTGCGCTGGCGAATCTGTGCGCGGCGCGACGGCAGTTATTGCCGAAGACAGGACAGTTGCGCCCGCAGTTCAGGTAAGACAGGGAAAGCGCGCTCGATCGCGCGAAAATCGACCTAAGAAACCGCTCAAACTTGGAATTTCGCTTCAACTGAGATCAAGTGACGAGGCAATTGATGGCTTGTTCAGAGGCTCCTTAGTGACACGAGTCTCACAAAACGGGAAACCTGTAAGAGTTTACAGCTACGGGATTCGACGTCGACTCATAGCATCGAAGCGTGATGAGGGTACTCGTGCCTCAGACGAAAACCATCCGATCCCCTATGGAGAAGCTACTGATGAATCAAATCACGCGCAACGCACTTTTTTGTCTTTACGCTTCACCGTTGCTCGCGTTTGCGGGCGCTCCCAAGCCGTCACCGGATGGCTCTACGCAGATTGCTGAAGGCGTGTTTCAGCGCACGGAAGCGGACGGGACCATCGTTCGTGCCGCGTACGGAGCAGCTGGCGCGGCGTACGATCGACAAGTCATCAACGCAAATATTGCTGAGATTGACTCGCTCGCTCGTACTCGGGAACTTAGCAAAGGTGAGGCAGACCAACTTGCAGCGAATCGGGAGGCACTAGCCGGGCTTCCGACTGGCATGTCTTCCTCGCCGCGGCCGGATACCGTTTCGAAAGGAACCCTGTGCAATCGCTTCTACTATGGCCTCGACGAACATTTCGTCGTTGGTAACATCGGCGCTACGTCAGTTACCCGCGCAGGAATTTCGAGTGATGGGTTTGGTCCACCTCCAAATTTTATCTCGTCTCTCGCATACGCGAGCGCGAGCGTAAAACCATATGGCGGGTCAACAACTACTGTATTTCACTCTGCCCAAAGCACCCCTCTCGACTCAATTGCCGATCTAAACTTCGGAGTTGTTATTCCATCGTATCCATCTTCCAACGTCTGTACCGGGTCCGGCTACAGCTACGTTACTTTGAAATCGTCAGAGTGCACTGGCGGCACAGGATTTGTATCGCTCACGAAAAGCTACACCACTTGCGCGAGCGTTCCGTAGGTCTGGATTTTGGACGGTGCGCGAAAGGACGTGCGCACCAGTCCTTCACCCGTCGCATTGGACGCCTGCGTGCGCGACAATCGCGTTCCCGTGACCGCCGTGTCACCCGCGTCACGAGTGCTTCCATGCTGATCGCCATCACCCGCGAAGTGAGTCCGAGCCTCGCCGTCTGCGAGTTGTCCTTTGTCGATCGTGCGCCCATCGATATGGCGCGTGCGGATGCGCAGCATCGCGACTATCAGCCCGTAGGGCGGGTCTTAGACCCGCCGCTTTTGTTCGATCCGCTGGGCCAAGGAAGGTGGAGGCGAAAAGATGGCGCGTCCGAGACGCGCCCTACGTGCTTCCACATGAGGGCCATGGGGTTTTGGTTGCACCGCAGTGGGTGCTTACTGTTGCGCATGCCACCCAGTGGCACCCGATTACTGAAGTCATGCTCAACGGTGACTGCATCAAAGTCGAGGGCCGTAGGGCGGGTCTTAGACCCGCCGCTTTTGTTCGATCCGCTGAGCCAAGGAAGGTGGAGGCGAACAGACGGCGCGTCCGAGCGGCGCCCTACGTGCTGCCTGCGCCGGCAGCAACTGGACATGGTGACCGGCTCGTTGGTAGCGTCGCACCCAGTCGTGCGCCAACCCGCACGCTTCCATGGCCATGCGCAGCGGTGCGCGGTTGTCGAACGCCTTCGCAAAGGCGCTGCGGTTGAGTCGGCCGCATTCGATTATGCGTGCGTCCGCATCGGCAAGCGCGAGTTCAAAGACATCCTTGGCCAAACCGATCGCCACGGTGGTGACGATGGCGGATTTGGGCGTAGCATGCATGGCGGACTCCTCTCATGAACCCGTGTCCTGATGGGAACATCAGTCTGGCTCATCGAAGCCGTGTGGCGACAGGGGAGGAGTCCATTCGATCAATCGAGAGGACAAACAACGGCGGGGCACACCTGTTCGCGTTTGCCCAGGCCGTGCCGCCGTTGTTTGCCTCACATCTCAAACGTCAGGCCGTATGAAACAATCCTGGGCAATGTATGTAGGAGCAACTCTAGGCGGAATCGCTTGGTTGGCATTTCGGCCGAGCTCAATTCTCCCTGGGGCTTTCCTGAGCGTCGTCATTGCCGCTTGGCTTGCCGTCGGCCTGTTCGGTGTTGTGCAAGCCGAGCTCACACTTGCAGGTCGTGGTGGCAGGTCGCCAAGAACCTACTCTGGGCTATCCGCTCGCCTACTTGGCTGCGCCGTCATTGCTCTGGGGCTAACATTTGCATTTGTCATGGCTCACGTTGAGCGCTGATGGCTAGGCCTAACCATGCGCTCAAGCGGACTGTGCGGGGTGAAGGTTCCCGTGTACTCATGCATGACGTCCCGCACAGCCATTTAAGCGTTCGGCCCGTATGACAGCAGCGCGATTACTCAGTTTCTATATCTCGGCAATTCTTGCTCTCGGCACAGTCGGTTTTTTTGGCAACCTTCTATCCGATTGGCTAATGTTCGGGCGTAACTTCTGGACAGGCGATGCTTTGTTCACATGGCTAGTTGCCGTCGTTGCAACTGCAGTCTTTATCCTTGTTGCGTGCCTACCGTTGCAGATCCTGGCCAAACGCTTTGCATTTTCCGGTCCGTTGCTCGGCGCTCTGGCTGGCCCGCTGTTCGTATGGCTATTGCTTGCCGTGCGCCACGAGCCGCTCAGTGTCCGCAACTATGTTTCTGCACCTGGCGTAATCTCGTTGCATCTCATATTCGTTGGGCTAGGCCTATTGTTCGCTGTTGCGTATCGTCGCTGCCGGCCTGACAATTCATTCAAGCGGACGCTGCTTCGCAGCGCCACTTGATCCAGGCGTTAGGCATGAATCTGAACCCGGGTCTATTCGGCGTAGTCTTCTGCGTTTTCGTCGGTGCGGTTCTACTGACGCCAATGCTTCTGGCGCGCCGTCGCGCGGATCAGGAGCGTGGGCATGCTCCGGCATTCGAGGCATTTTGCGTCGGCAGCTTTGGCTTTGGTGGCACCAACTTCCCAATGTTCCGCCTGTCCATCTACGATAGTTTCCGGGTCATTGCCCTTCTCAGCCCCACCGTTATCCCATTCGCGCAGGTTGCTCGGGTGGAGGTTTGCGGTAGTGTCTTGGCTCGCCGGGTGCGCATCGAGACTAAACGCGGCGCCACGTATCAATTCGCAGTCAGGAATCCAGAGCAAGTTGTCGGGTTACTCCAGCATGCCTGACAAGGCGCTCCAGGCGACGTCACAAAAGATGCGTCCCATTTTTTGCGACGCGCCTGAGCTTGGCGCTAGAAGGCATGGACAGTAAGGTCGTAAACCGAGAGATCAAGAAATCCATCTGGCCGGTTCTCAAAGACGCCGGCTTTGAAGCGTTTACTTCACGAGCCGCTTGGCGCCACACCCAGGACAGCATTGACGT
>JBDSFA010000254.1:0-15493 GCA_039919785.1 Dokdonella sp.
TTTTGCCTAGCCGGTGTTCTGCACGCCTTGCGAAACACCATTGACGCTGGCCACCAGCGCGCGCAACAGGGTTTCATCCTCGCGCCCGGTTTCGCGCCAGCGCTTCAGCAGGTCAACCTGCAGGACGCTGATCGGGTCGATGTAGGGATTGCGCAGGCGGATGGACAGCGCCAGTCGCTGGTCATTCTGCAGCAGCCACTCGTTGTCGTTCAGGCGCAACAGCCACTTAAGGGTGAGCGCATACTCACGCTGGATCAGCGGAAAGAACTGCTCATGCAGCGACCCGGACATGCGTGAAAACATTTCCGCGATGCTCAGGTCGCCCTTGGCCAGCACCATCGAGATATCGTCCAGGAAGGTCTTGAAGAAGGGCCAGTCACGCGCCATTTCACGCAAGGCGTCCTCGCCGCCGGCATCGACCGCCGCCTGCAGGCCACTGCCTACGCCGTACCAGCCAGGTATCACGGCGCGTGACTGGCTCCATGCAAAGACCCAGGGAATTGCCCGCAGGTTGGTCAATGCCGCGTCCTCGCCCAGCCGCCGCGACGGCCTTGAACCCAGGGTCATGCGTTCGATCACGTCGATTGGCGTCGCCGTGCGGAAATAGTCCATGAACTTCGGGGCACCTACGAAGCCGCGATAGGCACGCGTGCTCTCTACGGCTACCGAATCCATGATCTGGCGCCAGCCGGTTTCACGCGGTTCCTGTGGCCGTGGCCGCAAGGTGGAGACCAGCACCGCGCCCGTGGCCTGTTCCAGCGAACGCAGTGCCAGCGCCCGGATTCCGTACTTGCGGTGAATCACTTCGCCCTGCTCGGTCACGCGCAGACGACCATCGACGCTGCCACGTGGCGAGGCTTCCACCGCACGCGTGGTCTTGCCACCGCCGCGACTGATGGAACCGCCGCGTCCGTGGAAGAAGGTCAGCCTGATGCCCAGCTCCTGGGCGGCCTCCATCAGCTCCACCTGGCCGCGCTGCAGCTCCCAACGCGATGCGGCGATGCCGCCATCCTTGCCGCTGTCCGAGTAACCCAGCATCACCATCTGCACGTTGTCACGCGCCTGCAGGTGCGCGCGGTAGACCGGGTCGGCCAGCAGATCACGCAAGGTATCGGGGCCGTGCTGCAGATCCTCCACGGTTTCAAACAGGGGTGCGATGTCTAGCGGCACCTGGCCCGCTGCATCCACCAGCCCGCCACGCCTGGCCAGCGCGAGTACCGTAAGCACATCGGCGCGATCGTGGGCCATGCTGATGATGTAGGCGCCCAGCGCATCGATGCCATGCAGCTGTCGCGCCTCGGCCAGCGCCGCGAACACCGCGTCGATGCGCGCGCCGGTTTCATCGTCGCTATGTGGCAGGATCGCTTCACCACTGGCGTAGGGGCCGAGTTTGCGGCCACGCTCCACCGCATCGCGCGCTTCCCACGCCTCGTCACGCAGCGCAGCCGCCACCGCGCGTGCATGCACGCTGGATTCCTGGCGCACGTCCAGGCGGGCGAGATGGAAACCGAAACTGCGCACCCGCCAGCCCAGCCTGCGCACCGCGAACCAGCCCGCGTGCACGCCGCGATTCTGTTCCAGGCTACGCAGTACAAGTTCCACGTCGTCGGCAAACTCCGCCGGCGAGCCGTAGCCCGCCGGCTCGTCTTTCAGGGTGGCGTGCAAGCGACCACGCATCAGGTCATTGAGCAGGCGGTAGGGCTGGTCGGCGTGGCGCGGATTGGAATCGGCAGCGACCTGCGGCAGCAGGTCACGGTAACGCGCCACCTGCGCTTGCACCTGTGGCGAGACCCCGACCACGTCGTTGGACTGGCTCAAGAGCGTGGCGAGCTGCCGCAGCTCCTTCAGGTACAGATGCAGGATGGAACGACGTTGCG
Organism: Dokdonella sp.; assembly: GCA_039919785.1. GTDB lineage: Bacteria > Pseudomonadota > Gammaproteobacteria > Xanthomonadales > Rhodanobacteraceae > Dokdonella_A. The sequence continues at coordinate 1,878 of JBDSFA010000254.1, forward strand.
CGCGCAAGGTCGCGGCAATAGTGCCGCCGTCTACGTTCGGATTGCCATCCATGTCGCCGCCCACCCAGGTACCGAAGCGCAACAGGCGGGGCAGCTCGACGGTGTTGCCAAAAGTTGCCTCCAGCGCCGTCTCCAGCGTTTCGTACAAGCCGGGCATGATCCGGTACAGGACGTTGGTGAGGTAGAAGCCAACGTGCTCGCGCTCGTCCAAAACGCCTGGCCGCACCGGCGAGGAGTCGGCAGTCTGCCAGGATGCGGTCAGGGCCATGCGGAAGCGCGCAATATCGGCCTTGCGTTCGCCCGGCGTGCGCTGCCCATCCAGGTCATTGACCAGGCTGGCCACCATCAACTGCTCTTTTTCAAGCAGCGCGCGACGCACCGCTTCGGTCGGGTGCGCCGTAAACACGGGCTCTATATCGATTCGCGGCAGCCACTCGGCCAATTCCTCCAGGGTCACGCCCTGTGCCTTAAGCATGACCAGTGCCGCATGCAGCCCATCGGGTTGTGGGGCGCTCCCGCTGCGCTGGTAATCGCGACGGCGACGGATGCGGTGCACACGCTCGGCGATGTTGACCACCTGGAAGTAGGCGCTGAAGGCCCGCACCATGGCTTCGGCATCCTGCGGTTGCATGCCGGCCAGCAGGTTCGCCAGCGAGGCGGGCGGTTCGCTGCCCTGGCGCCGGGCAATGGCGGTGGTGCGGACTTTTTCGACACGGGCCAGGAAATCGGGGGACACCTGTTCGGCCAGCATGTCGCCGACCAGCGCGCCCAGGCGGCGGACATCATCACGTAGGGGCAAATCCGGTGGGGCGAAATCAAGACTGCGGGGGTCGTTCATGGTCTGGGGACATATCGAAACGGGCGGTAGGGTCGCTCCAGACCAAGCCTACCTTAACCGTATGGAGCTTGAACATCTTTCCATCCGGAAGAAGAGATATAATGCCCCGCCTTCGCCGAGGGGCGCTGCGACCGAGACATGTGCGGATCCTTCCGCAAGAGCCCGCACCTCATGTGCATGGACTCGACATAGTCCGGCCAGGCTCGGCGGAATGATTCTGTAACGGCGCCCGGTCAATCATGCGGCACAGACCGCAAGAACCCGGAGCAATGCCATGAATGCAGTTCGCAAGTTCGCAACCGATGGTGACTACAAGGTCGCCGATCTTTCCCTGGCCGATTGGGGCCGCAAGGAACTGGATATCGCCGAGCATGAGATGCCCGGCCTGATGTCCATCCGCAAGAAATACGCAGCCAGCAAGCCGCTTGACGGCGTGCGCGTGACCGGCTCGCTGCACATGACCATCCAGACCGCCGTGCTGATCGAAACGCTGAAGGACATCGGCGCCGATGTGCGCTGGGCATCGTGCAATATTTTCTCGACCCAGGACCATGCAGCTGCCGCGATCGCCGTCACCGGTACTCCGGTGTTTGCCTGGAAGGGCGAGTCGCTGGAAGAATACTGGGACTGCACGCTGGACGCGTTGACCTTCCCGGCTGGCGGCCCCAATGAGTATCTCGGCCCGGAACTGGTCGTCGACGACGGCGGCGACGTGACCCTGCTGATCCACAAGGGCTATGAGCTGGAAAACGGCTCCAAGTGGGTCGGCGAACCCGCAGCCTCGCACGAGGAAGGCGTGATCAAGGCCCTGCTCAAGCGCGTTGCCAAGGAGCGGCCGGGTTTCTGGCACACCGTGGTCAAGGACAGGAAGGGCGTGTCGGAAGAAACCACCACCGGCGTGCACCGCCTGTACCAGATGGTCCAGGCCAAGTCGCTGCTGGTCCCGGCCATCAACGTCAATGACTCGGTCACCAAGTCCAAGTTCGACAACCTGTATGGCTGCCGCGAGTCGCTGGCCGACGGTCTGAAGCGCGCGCTGGACGTGATGCTGGCCGGCAAGGTCGCGGTGGTCTGCGGCTATGGCGATGTGGGCAAGGGCTGCGCCGCCTCGCTGCGCGCTTATGGCGCCCGCGTGGTTGTCACCGAGATCGACCCGATCTGCGCATTGCAAGCGTCGATGGAAGGCTACGAAGTCAATACCATCGAATCGACCCTCGGCCGAGGCGACATCTATGTCACCACCACCGGCAACAAGGACGTGCTGACCTACGAGCACATCTCGAACATGAAGGACCAGGCCATCGTCTGCAATATCGGCCACTTCGACAACGAGATCCAGGTCGATGCGCTCAATACCTTGGCCGGCGTAACCAAGCTCAATATCAAGCCGCAGGTGGACAAGTACACCTTCAGCGATACCAATGGACAGCCGGGCCGCGCGATCTTCCTGCTGGCCGAAGGCCGCCTGGTCAACCTGGGCTGCGCCACCGGCCACCCCTCGTTCGTAATGTCGAACTCCTTCTCCAACCAGACCCTCGCGCAGATCGACCTGTGGGCCAACAAGGGCACGTACGAAAAGAAGGTCTACATCCTGCCGAAGAAACTCGACGAGGAAGTGGCGCGCCTGCATCTGGAAAAGATCGGCGTGAAGCTGACCACGCTGACCGCTGACCAGGCTAGCTATCTCGGCGTGACAGTGGATGGTCCGTACAAGCCGGATCACTACCGCTACTGATCGACCGCCTGACGAAAGACCGGCAAGAGCCATAAAGGAAACGCGCGGCTGTCGTCGCGCGTTTCCTTTTTTTTGCCGCTGTCCATCGGCGGCTGTCCCGCGCACCTGCACTCACTTTGCCTGATGATGTGGGCGCGCGTGTAGGTGCTAATCTGCACCTGACTGTTCAACGCCACTTCCGCGCATGCTCCTGTTTTCGGGATGATGAAGATGAGAGCGTCTGATCAGTCCTGCGTGCCGGCAATCGTAGTTGGTCGTGGCGCCACGGCACTCGGTATCCTGCGCTGTCTGCGGCTCGCCGGACTTCCGGCCTATGTCGCATGCCCTGCGGGCGATCAAGTGACGCACTCCCGCTGGTACCGACCGCTTCCGGGAACCGCGCCTTGGGATGGCACGATTGGCCTGCAAGGCTGTGGCAGCCTGAGCAACCTGCCGTTGCCGGAAGCTGTCCTGATTCCGGGTGCCGATGACGCGGCCCTGTGGCTGACGGATTTGCCACAAAGTGAACTTGGCGACCGCTTCAAGGTGAGTACAAGTTCACGCCAGACCCAGGAAATCTTGCAGGACAAATCGCGCTTCGCGGCGTTCCTTGAAAATACCGACATCCCGCATCCGCCCACCTATCTCATCGAATCCACTGCCGATATCGATGCGATTCCGTTCGAGCAGCTCGACCGCGTGTTCATCAAACCGGTCAACTCGCAAAAATTCAGCGATACCCTCGGCGTAAAGGGCATCTGGGTCAAGCGCAAGGAAGAACTCCTTGCCGCATGGCAGAATTTGCGCGGCCACGGTTTCAAGTTGATGGCACAGGAATACGTGCCAGGCACGCCCGCTGATCACTATTTCGTCGACGGATTTCGGGACGCGCACGGCAGGCTCACCGGTCTGTTTACGCGTCAGCGTATTCGCATCTCGCCGCCAGACTTTGGCAATAGCTCCTATTCGCGAAGTATCCCCGTCAATGATGTGCCGGCACCCGTTGCCAGTGTGACCTCGCTACTGTCCAAACTGAATTACCGAGGTATCTTCAGCGCGGAATTCAAACGCGATGCGAGGGACGGGCAATTCCGCATACTCGAGGTCAATACGCGCGCGTGGACGTATGTCGAATTTGCTGCACGCTGCGGGGTGAACGTCTGCGAGATGGCCTACCAGGACGCCATGGGCCTGCCGGTGAACGTTGCCTCCAGGGACTACGCGGCAGGCGCAGGCTGCGTCGATCTCTATCGGGACCTGAGTTCCGTCCTGGCGCAGGGCGCGCCTCGACGCGGATCACTGCCAACGATTCTGCAGCAATGGGCAAGCGCTCATTATCATTCGTTCCGCATCGATGACCCCAGCCCTGGCTTGTTCGTCGCGCGCGACGTTGTGATGCGTCGTCTCAAGCAATATTTCGAACGCTAGGCCGCCTGTGCGTCTGGTCCGGGTGTCGCTTGGGCGAATTCGGTCATTGAGCGCGCATGCATCTCTATATCGCTTCATCGCGACGTAGAGATATATACTTGTCCGCTGCGCAAAAGGAAATCCGTTGATGGCCGCGATCAGTTTCGAGTTCTTTCCGCCCAAGACTGACGAGCAGCGCGCGACGCTGGAAGCAGCCTTGCCGAAGTTGAAGGCGCTGCGGCCCGAATACGTTAGCTGCACGTTCGGTGCCGGCGGCTCGACGCTGAGCTATACACCGGAAACGATCCGCCATTTGCGCGAGGAACACGGTCTCGACGCCGCACCGCATCTTTCGTGCATGGGCGGCACACGTGACGAGATACGTCGCCTGCTTGGTCAGTACAAGTCGATGGGCTGCAAGCGCATTGTCGCGCTGCGCGGCGACCTGCCTTCGGGCATGGCGAGCCATGGCGACCTTCGCTACGCCAGCGACCTGGTCGAATTCATCCGCACGGAAAGCAACGGCAGCTTCCACATCGAAGTCGCCTGCTATCCGGAGGTACATCCACAAGCCGACGACGCGCACGCCGACCTCGCTCATTTCAAGACCAAGGTTGCGGCGGGCGCCGATGGCGCGATCACTCAGTATTTCTACAATGCCGATGCGTATTTCCGCTTCGTCGACGCCGTGCGGGCAGCCGGCATGGCGCTGCCGATCGTGCCCGGCATCATGCCGATTGCGAATTTCAGTCAGCTCAAGCGCTTTTCCGACATGTGCGGCGCAGAAATTCCGCGCTGGCTGACGAAACGCCTGGTCGCGCTCGGCGACGACGTAGAGGGCGTTCGCGCGTTTGCGACCGATGTCGTTGCGGATCTGTGCAACCGCCTGATTGCTGGTGGTGCGCCCGGATTGCACTTCTACACGCTCAATCGGGCCAGGCCGACGTTGGCCATCTGCGAGCGCCTGTCCATCCGCTAAGCGGCCGTTGTCACCCATGATGTTAGCCTCGCGCAATGCTCGCTTATCGAATCGTTGCCCGTTTCTGCTTCGGCGCCGTCTTGCTGACGACAGCCGCCGTCGCTGATGGCGACTACACGAAAGACAACGGCCAGAATGTTCACCGCTGCGTCGGCCTGCACGGAGAAATCGTTTTCTCGGGGTTGTCGTGTGCGGCCAGCGCATCGACCGGCACCGAGCTTTCGCCTGCGGCCGCCGCGGCACCATTGCCGGCAGCCGATAGCTGCCCGGTTTCGCGCTCCGAGTTGCGTGAACGCATCGTTGCCACGATTGCGCGACACGATCCCAACGCGTTGGCAGGCATGTTGAGCTGGCGCGGAGTCGGCGGAGAGGCCGCCAAAGATCGCCTGCGTACCTTGCGCGATCTGACGCGACGCCCGTTGCTCGCGATTGATGGCATTGCCGTCACGCAATCCGACGATGAGGGCGCGATCGATGCCGCCAATGGGATGCATGTACGTACGGGCGGCGGCGATAGTGGCGGCATACACGAACACGCGTTTGGCGTAGCCCTCGAAGGCGGCTGCTACTGGCTGGTCTGGTAGGACTTCGCCTGTGCAATGCCCGCTTGAGGCGAAGGCTGTCGAGCCAATCCCGGCTGGTATCATTGGCACTTTCGTCACGGATGCAGCGCCATGTCCCAGCAATATCCCGAACATATCTGGCAGAACGGCCGTATCAAACCGTGGGCGGAAGCGACCGTACATGTGATGGCACACGCACTGCATTACGGATCATCGGTGTTCGAGGGTATTCGCAGTTACGACACGCCGAAGGGTCCAGCGATCTTTCGTTTGACCGATCACATCAAACGTCTATTCCAGTCAGCCAAGATCTACGACATGCTGATTCCCTATTCGGTCGAGGAGCTGAATTCAGCGTGCCGCGAAGTGATCAAGGCGAATGGATTGAGCAAGGCGTATCTGCGCCCGGTCGCATTCCGCGGCCTCGGTGGCTTCGGCCTCTCGGCGGAAACACCCATCGACGTCGCGGTCGCCGCCTGGCAAATGGGTCCGTATCTCGGTGCCGGTGTACTCGAAGCTGGTATTGATGCCTGCGTGTCGAGCTGGCAGCGCTTCGCACCGAACACGATTCCCGCCGGCGCCAAGGCCGGCGGCAACTATCTTTCCGGTCAGTTGATCGCACGTGAGGCGCGCCGACTCGGCTTTGGTGAAGGCATTGCGCTCGCCTCGACCGGCCTGCTAAGCGAAGGTGCCGGCGAAAACCTGTTCCTCGTCTTCGATGGTGCCCTGCATACGACACCGGTAAGCGCAGCCTTGCTCAACGGGATTACGCGCAACACGATCATGACGCTCGCACGCAGCGCCGGCATCGAAGTCGTTGAACGCGACATGCCGCGTGAATATCTGTCTCTGTGCGACGAACTCTTCATGTGCGGCACTGCGGCGGAGATCACGCCGATTCGCGCGGTCGACGGCAAGCCGGTCGGCGTCGGCAAGCCGGGACCCGTTACGCATCGCATGCAGGAACTGTTCTTCGGCCTGTTCGATGGCCGCACGGATGATCGCTGGGGTTGGCTGGAACCGGTCAACGCCTGAATTCGTCTTCCGCGGGAGCGGGTTCTGTAGGAGCGGCTTGAGCCGCGATGTCCTTGCCTGGGACGAGTTCACAGCACATCATCGCCGCTCTCGCCACACAAGGCTTTCAAAAAGATGTCACGCGTGGCGCGGCGGATGCCCGAATTCGAGCGTGGCGACCGCGCCGCCTTGCGGTCGCGGTGCGAGCGATACTTTCCAACCGTAAAGCTCGCATAAGCGCCGCACGATCGCGAGTCCGAGGCCACCGCCCTTGCCGACCTGGGTTCCGCGCACGCCGCGCTCGAACAACTTGTCCGCATCTTCGGCCTTGATGCCCGGCCCCGTATCCTCGACGCTGACGCGACCGTGGCCGACGCTGATGGTGACCTCGCCCGACTGCGTGTACTTGAATGCATTGCCGATCAGGTTGCTCAGAGCGACCGCGACTACTGACGATGGCGCGACCGTCAGCAGTGGCTGCTCGATATCGACACGGATCTTTACCGGCTTGTTCGCGACGTGCGGCCGCTGCGCGTCCACGACCTGTTCGACGACACGTGCAACATCGGTGGTTTCCCCATCGTTTGGCGCCTGCCGTTCGCGCCGCGACAACAGCAGCAGCGCATCGATCAACTCGCTCGACTGACGTACGGCTCGTTCGATGCGCTTGAGACGCTCGCTGAGCTTGTCGGTGAGATCGGGCGAGCTCTGCAACAGTTCGGTCGTGCTCGCGATCACCGCGAGCGGCGTGCGCAATTCATGGCTGACATCGGCGTTGAATTCACGATCGCGCTCGACCATCTCGGTCAGACGCGTCGAATAGTCATCGAGTGCTGCAGCGACCTGACCAACTTCGTCGTCGGCAAAATACGCTTTCAATTGTTCGGGCCGTCCACTGCGGCTCATCGCGCGCAGACGCTGCGCAAGCTCGATGACTGGACTCATCACGCGCGCCGACAACCAGAAGCCGATCAACAGCGAGAAAATCGCGAACACCAGTACCGACGCAACGAGAATGGTCAGCAACTGGCGCTCGCCAAGTTTTTGCGTGCTGACATCGAAACGCAGGAAAGCCCAGTAGTCGCTGTCCTTGTAGACCGCGAGCTTGTACGGCCGCACCTTGCTTTCGTGGCCGATGTCTTCGATGTCGTACACGCCCGGCTCGTATTTCTGCCAGGCGAACGGAACCATCGCGGTTTTGTTGGGGCGCACGATCAGCGCGTCGTAGACCGACATGGCCCAAGGTGCATTCGGATCGGGGTTGTCACGCTTGAAGTCGACGAAGTGCTTCACTTCGCGCGTCAGCGTGTTGTTGATCAGCTGATCTTCGAGGCGCGTACGTAGATAAACCGTGGCAATCGCGAACAGCGCCGTGAGTCCAAGCCCGAACAGCGCAAACGAAATAATGATGCGGGAGCGGAGCCTACGCCGGTAGCGCATCCGGATCGACCATGCGATAGCCGATGCCGTGGCGCGTCTGGATCAGCGCCTTCTCGAACGGCTTGTCGATCAACGCACGCAGACCGTGGATATGCACGCGCAGGGAATCGCTGTCCGGCAACTCTTCGCCCCAGACGCGCGTTTCCAGCTCCTGCCGCGTGACCACGGACGGCGCGGCTTCCATCAACGACTGCAGCAGCTTCAATCCGATCGGATTGAGCTGGATCTGCTTGCCGGCGCGGCTGATCGTGAGTGTGTCGAGATTGTAGGTGAGGTCCGCCAGCAGAAGCAGGCGGCTCTTGTTGCCTTTGCCGCGGCGACCGAGCACTTCCAGACGCGCTGACAATTCCTGCAGCGCGAACGGCTTGACCATATAGTCGTCAGCACCCGAATCGAAACCGGTGAGCTTGTTGTCGAGCGTGTCGCGCGCAGTGAGCATCAGTACGGGCGTCTGGCGCTTGGCTTCCTGACGCAACTTGCGGCAGACCTCGAGGCCGTCCATGCCTGGCAGGCCAAGGTCCAGCACGATGACGTCGAAGTCGTTGACGACAGCAAGATGCAAGCCGGTTACGCCGTCGCCGGCAAAATCGACCACGTGCCCTTTGTCGGCAAGAAAATCGCCGATATTGGCAGCAATGTCGCTGTTGTCTTCAATAACAAGGATACGCATGCGCGCTCAGCATAATGCGGAAGTCCGCGGGCGAGGGAAATGGAGATGGGTGCAAAGCGGGGTGGCTTCAAGTGGCCAGCGCCACGAAAGAGTGGCCCAAGGAGGTGTCATTGGGGGAACACACCTCACTTGGGCCAAAAAAGCTACTGCCCCGATACCGTAATCTGCCAGTCACCAGCCCTGAATTAGGAGTGTCGAGCGAACTACAGTGACGCGAATATAGGAGCGCATCAATTAAGACTACGTTAAAGCAGTCTGAGTCTTGCGTTAACGATGGCTGTCACCAGCAATGACAGCAACCGGCACGGCATCCTCAAGTTGACGGCAGATAAGCGAGCCCGTCGACGTCACGCAGGTGCTTTCAGGCCTTGTGTTGGCGCCTCGCTGAGCCGTCGCGGCAAACACGAAACTCTGCTGGAAGCGCTTCGACCGATCACCGGACAAACTGGCCGGATCAAACCGCCACTGCTTCAAAGCCCGTTCCGCCGCGCGCACGAATGCGGCGCCAGCGCCATTGTCGGCAACCCGGATATCGCGCAGCGAACCGTCTGACCCGATCTGGAAGCTTGCGTCGACTCGACCATCCTCTCTATGCCAGGTCGACGGGAAGACCGGCGACACGATATGCGTGGCGACGGGCGCCTTGAGTGTCGGCGAAGACACGACCGCAGCCGCTTCATGTGCGACGGCAGGGCTGATACTCACTACCGCCTGTGCAGTCGGTTGAGCGACCGACGTCGCGACGGGTAGCGACCGGCTTGAATCCGTGTCCTGCGGCCCAGCGGCCGCGACGGCCTTGGCAACAGCGGCCGCGGCAATCGGTGTCGTCGCAGGATGCGTATCGACCGTTGGCGACGCTATCGCGGATCGATCCATTACTAGCGGAGCCATCTCGGCGAGGCGCAGATGAGGGCGTTCGAACGGCACCGTCAGCGCCGCTAGCGGAAGTACGCGTATGTCCGGCTGAGTCAGCCAATCCACTGTGAGACCCGCGACGTACCGTATCTGGCCGGCGCGCTCGACGCGCAAAATCATGGACACCGCGGCGGCGAACAACATCGCCACCACCATCCAGCGCGCGGCACTCGGTCGATCCACCCGCAGACGCGGCGCCGGCATGCCGACGATGCGGCGCACGCGCTCGAGCAGGACGCCGCCCGTCGCAGCAAGGGCCACTTGCACCGATGGCTGGCGAAGTTCTTCAAGTGCGGCAAGCGTGCGTGCATATTCGCGCGGCTCGCCTGCGGTCAGCCGCAACACCAGCATGTCGCAGCAAAGCTCGCGCTCGTTGCGGACTTCGCGCGAAATCCAGTGCACGACAGGATGATAGAAAAGCAGTGTTTCCAGCAGCGCCTGTCCAAGATTGACCAAGTGGTCATAGCGACGCAGATGACCCAGCTCGTGGGCAAGGATCAATTCGACCTGCTGGCGCGGGAATCCCAAGGCGACCGCGGTCGGCAGCAAGACAATCGGCTTGATCCAGCCAATCAGCATCGGCGTGTCGATGCGCTCGGACATGAGCACGCGGATGCGCCGCATGAAGCGGAAGCGCCTGGCCAGGCCGGCAAGCATGCCATCCAGTTCGTCGCTCGACGTTGCCCAATCGCGCGCAACGCGCGCAAGCGAACGCCACTCACGCAAGGCGCGGATCGCGACGATCGCGACGCCGACGCTCCACAACAACACCAGCAGAGGCAACACATGATCGATCGGCGCAAGTGCAGACGAATTCACCGCCGCTGCAAACGTGCTGACGTCCGTTGCACCGGCGACATTCGAGAGAACGCCGTCTGCCGACCTTGGTCGCAGCGCAATGAAGGTTGCCAACGGCCACAACGTCAGCAAGGCCAGTGCAGCAAGACCCGCCGCGTAGCGTGCGTTGCAATGGGTCTTCGGCAGCAACGCGCGAACCGCGGCGAAGCCGATGCCGACGACCAAACCCTGCCAAATGAAGTGCAGAAGCGTCCAGCCAAGCGTTTGCACCCACGGTAACCATTCGCTCAGGACCATGCTCATGGCGTTGTTCCGTCGAGCTTGTCGAGCAATGCGCGGATTTCCTCGACTTCTTCACGCGTTGCCTTCGGTCGGCCACCGAGCGCCTGCAAGACGAGTTGTGACGAGGAGCCATCGAATACGCGCGTAACGATGTCGAGCAGGAAACGCTTCTGCGTGCGCTCCTTGCTCACGGCGGCACGAAACACGTGTGCGCGTTCCGAGTCATCGCGTACGACGAGCCCCTTTGCGTACATGATCTGCAAGAGCTTCAGCGCAGTCGTGTAACCCGCACCTTCCTCACGATAAAGCGCCTCATGCACCTCACGAACGGTACTGGAACCTCGCTCCCAGAGAAAATTGAGGATGCCGAGCTCGGCTTCGGTTGGCTTGGGCAAATTTTCGGTCTTGGACACGTTCAATTACCCTCGGATCATACGCTGCGCGGCAGCTTACACCGCTGTACGGGAAATGTCGTACTGGCAATCGACTGCTAGTTGCCGCTGCGGAGTTGTGGACTGTTCTGGGTACGCTGCAGGTACTGCACGTCATTGCGGCGACGCGCCTCGATGATCCCCGCGGTCTGGCAGGTCTTGACCGGAATATGCGAGCCGATCGGCAGTTCGTTCTTGCAAATAAGGCGCTCATTGTCGTGCTTGGCGAGCAGTGAGTTGACCTGCTCCTGGCTGTTGAACATCTGCGTCTTCTGCTGGTCGCTCATGTGCGCCACATCGCCCGTCTGCTCGAACAATCGAGTCATGTTGTCGAGCTCCTTCGTCACCGCACCGCGTTCGGCATCAGATACGTAGGAATAGCGGCCGCCCGGAGTCATTTCCTTGCGCACCCATTCGGACACCGTTTGGAAGTCATCTTGCGAACTCGCGTTCACTGCAGCTACCGGTTTCTCGCCTGCGACGGCCAACAACGGGGCCGCCATTGCGACGGCAAATGCAACCATAAACATGTATTTCATCGATTTTTTCCTGCGCTTGAAAGTCTATAAACGGGACCGTTCGGGCCCCATCCGGGTTAGCTACGATGACAATCGTACATCTGATTTCGTTGGAACGGAAGATCTCCGTGTCGCGCGATGCAGCAATGGCCTGCCGCGCCCTACCCGGCCCCGGGTCACGACACTTCCCTGGTGCGTTGCCGGCGCCCACGCGGATGTAACGGGAGTCGCGGCAACGTCTGCCACAAAGAGGAATCGGACTTTCCGGAGCAGCCCCCGCGTCCGGGAATCGGGCAAAACGCTGACCCGCGCAGGAACCCAGGCACCAAGCGCGGGCGCGGATGGATTTCGTCAGCGACCGTCGAGCTACTTCTCTCGTTGTTTGCGTCGCACTGAGGTCGGACGCTCGGGAACCTTCTGGGAATTTGCGAGGAACTCGACGATCGCTCCCGCGACATCGACGCCGCTCGCCGCCTCGATGCCTTCCAGGCCAGGCGACGAATTGACCTCGAGAACCAGTGGACCGCGGCGCGAGCGGAGCAGGTCCACGCCGGCGATGCCAAGGCCCATCACGTGCGCTGCACGCACGGCGGTCTCAATTTCGACCGCACTCAAGGTGACCGCTGTCGCAACACCGCCGCGATGCAGGTTGGCACGGAAGTCTCCGTCCGGCGCCTGCCGCTGCATCGCCGCAACCACCTTGCCATCGATCACGAAACAACGCAGATCGGCACCCTTGGCCTCGCCGATGAATTCCTGCACGAGGAAGTTCGCGTAAAGGCCGCGGAATGCCTCGATCATGCCTTGCGCAGCCGAGCGTTTCTCGGCCAGCAATACGCCCTGCCCCTGCGCCCCCTCATTGAGCTTTATCACGTGTGGCGGCGGGCCGAGCATCGCGAGCAGATCAGCGGTGTCGTCCGGATTGTCACCAAAGACCGTCGTCGGCAGGTCGATACCTTCGCGCGCCAGCAACTGCATGGTGCGCAGTTTGTCGCGCGCACGCAGGATCGCGTCGGAACCGTTCGGCGTGAACACGCCCATCATTTCGAACTGGCGCACCACAGCCGTGCCGTAAAACGTGACCGATGCGCCGATGCGTGGCACCACCGCGTCGATGCCGCGCAGGACATGGCCCTTGTAGTGGATTTCGAACACGCCGGCCGCGATGCGCATGTAGCAACGCAATGGATCGAGCACGCGCACGCTATGGCCGCGCGCGCGCGCCGCCTCGATCAAGCGCTTGGTTGAATACAGGCGTGAGTTGCGAGACAGGATGGCGATCTTCATGCGGACTCTTCAGGATTGGGGCGAACCGACCGCAACGGTCGCGGACATGTGTAAGAAAGCGCCGGATCGACGCGGAAGCGTCCATCGAGTGCGCTGCGTCCCAGCAACAAGGGGAACAGCATCGCGCGGCGATCGGTCAAATTCATTTCAGTACTGAACTGCAGCCCCGCCAACGTGATGTCGGTGCGAATGAACCAACGCTCACTGCGGTGACCGCCCGAATCGGTCACCGGGCGGCAGTCGAGCACGGGCACACAACAGGCAATGACGCGGCTACCATGCCGGCGCGGCCGCACGGCGAAGCGCACCTGCAGTACGCCGTCCTGGCGGAACGTTTCCAACGCCTCCACATGCAGCGCCGACGAACGCGCGCCGGTGTCGAGCTTGGCCTTGATCGAGGCAATGCCGAGCGACGGTAACGCTAGCCATTCGCGCCATCCGAGATTTGTGCAATCGACGATCGACGGCTGTAGCCGCGGGCAACTGGAGTCAGGAAGCACGGTCATTGATCCGGTACGCATCCAGTCTGCGCGCCCGCCGATTTTCTGCCACCACATTTGCACGGGAGGACAAGCGTGGGCTGATTCGGCCGATTCGAACTCTGGGCGTTTTGAACCATAAAACGACGTGGAGCGGGTGAAGGGAGGTTGGGCCACCGGAAGCCAAGTCCATGATACTCAAGACTCAGCCTTCCCGACCCACCCAAAATACCGATACCTACATCGATACCCGAAGCGGCCGTCACCATAGCAAGACCGCG
>JBDSFA010000117.1:0-5188 GCA_039919785.1 Dokdonella sp.
AGCGCCCGAATTGGCCCATCAGGATTGCGACATCCTTGCTGTTTTTCAGCGCGTCGATGCGCGCGAAGGTCGCTTCCAGCGGCTTGACGCCCGTTGCTTCGATCGCCGGCTCATCGAGGAAACTCGCATACAGGTCGCCGATCTTGCGCTGGTCGATATCGACGGTGGCCGGGTCGGCCTTGGCCGATTCGTCGATGATCTTGCGCAGGTTCTCGATCGAGTCGTCGCTGAGTTTGGTGAACGAGCCGTAGGACGGTTTGTCGGCCGGGATCTCGGTGACATCGAGCCAATGGCCGTTGACGTGGCGGTAGAAGTCGTCTTGCGCGCGTGTCGCCGTGTCCATGTTGCCTTTTTCGATACCCGAGACCAGGACGGGTGCCGCCGGAACTGGAGCGGGCGCAGTCGCCGCAACAGCGGGCGTCGCCGCGCGCTGCGGCTCCTGCGGGCCGGAACAGGCCGAAAGGATTCCGACACACAGCAAGGTGGCCAAGCAAGCCTTCATCGCGATTTCTCCGGTCGAGGAACGGCAGGATTCACGCGAATCCTGCTTTGGAACAACGCTGGCACCCAACGTCGGGCGCGCACACGCCATGGGTCACCACGTCGCGCGGGCATTCCCACCCGCACCAGCGCGGCCCGACCGCAAGGGCCGAGCGCGGCTCGTCACATCAGATTGCGACCGTGGAACAGCTCCTCGATCTCGCGCTTGAGCAACTGCTCGATGCGCTGGCGTTCCTTGAACGACAGATCGTCGGCCTGCGCCTCGAACAGGTAGGTATCGAGGTCGAAGTCCTTCACGTGCATCTTTGTGTGGAAAATATTTTCCTGGTAGACGTTGACGTCGAACATCTCGTACTTCTGCCGGATGTGCTTGGCCAGATAGTCCTGGATCGAGTTGATCTTGTGGTCGATGTAGTGCTTGCGACCCTTCACGTCGCGGGTGAAACCGCGCACGCGGTAGTCCATCGTGACAATGTCGGACTCGAAGCTGTCGATCAGGTAATTCAACGCGCGCAGCGGCGAAATCACGCCGCAGGTGGCGACGTCGATGTCGGCGCGGAACGTTGCAATGCCGTTGTGCGGATGCGTCTCCGGGTACGTGTGCACCGTGATGTGGCTCTTGTCCAGGTGCGCAACGACGGCGTCGGAGATCATGTCGCGGCCGAGCTTGTCGACCACCGGGTGCTCGGAAATCAGGATCGTCACCGACGCGCCCTGCGGATCGTAGTCCTGGCGCGCGACGTTGAGGATGTTCGCGCCAATGATCTCGGCCACGTCGGTCAGGATCTGGGTCAGGCGATCGGCATCGTACTGCTCATCGATGTACTCGATGTAGCGCCGACGCTGTTCTTCCGACACCGCATAGCAGATGTCGTAGATGTTGAAACTGAGCGCCTTGGTCAGGTTGTTGAAACCCTGCAATTGCAGGCGCGGAATCGGTTTTACCACGACGGATACCTCGATGCGGGCGTACAGGACGCGACAGGATGCCGGACGGATGTTTCAGCCACTTTGCCGGGCCGCGGATTATGGGCCATGCCGCAACGCGATGAAACCGCTGGAGACGGAACGATTCGATACAAGACGTGTGACGTCATAGCCAATATGCAATAAGATGCGACGAGTTCATTCATGTCGGGTTCGCAAACACGTGAAATTTCGCGTGTTCCGATATGAAGCGGCATCCATGCCGCAAGCGGACTTGAAGGGGGCCTAGTGGAAGCGCAAGGCAAGATCGCCGATTTTCGATACATGCTGCAGCGCGAGGTCAACCGCGTCCAGGCGCCGGCGATGCTCACGCCGGACCGCGCCGCGATGGAACGCTTCCTGAGCGCCTGTCATCGCCGCCGCTATGCCAGCAAAACCGCCATCATCCGACCCGGTGATTCGGCCAATATCCTCTACTACGTCATCGATGGCTCCCTCACCGTTTCCTCGGAAGACGAGGAAGGCCGCGAACTGATCCTCGCCTACCTCAACCGCGGCGAATTCATTGGCGAAATGGGCCTGTTCGTCGAGACACCCCGTCGCGAAGTCATGGTGCGTACGCGCACGCCGTGCGAGCTGGCCGAAATCGGCTATGAACGCATGTTCAACCTGTTCGAAGGGCCGCTGCGCGAGGAATGTCCGAAGATCCTGTTCGCGATCGGCGCACAGCTGACCAACCGTCTGCTGCACACCTCGCGCAAGGTCAGTCGCCTCGCCTTCATGGATGTCACCGGCCGCGTCGCCAAGACCCTGATCGACCTGACCGAAGAACCGGATGCGATGACCCACCCCAAGGGCAAGCAAATCCGCATCTCGCGCCAGGAAATCAGCCGCATCGTTGGCTGCTCGCGCGAGATGGTCGGTCGTGTGCTCAAGCAACTCGAAGAACAGCGCATGATCGACGTGGCCGGCAAGACGATCGTGGTGCTCGGCTTGCATTGAGCAGGTCGCCACTCGCGATTTCTTGCGGCAGATGACGGGCATGTGCGCGCAGCAGACGGTCTTGAACCCGACGCAAGCGGATTTGCGATGATCGCGATCACGCGCGTGCTCGATCACCCGCAGGCCATCGAAGCGCGGCTGTGCGACCTCGGCCTCAGCGTTCGGCGTGACAGTGTGGTCATGAGCCTGCCCGAGCTCTACAGCCGGGTCCTCGATGTCGATGGCCGTGACGATGTCCTCGTGCATGCCCAGCTGATTGCTGCGGCCGACAACGGTCTGCAACTGAGCCTGCGCGGCTATTTCGATGTCGAACAATGGTCGGCGACGCTCGCGCTGCTGGAGTCGCTGCTCGATTCATTGCACGCGCCCCTCGGACGGAGCATGCCGGCGACAGTGCGCCGGGCCTTGCGCGATGCATGCGAAGTCCAGTTCAGTGACGACGGCTGCGCCTATGCCGTGTGTTTCCCCGAGCAGGAAGCGGACGCAGAATCCAGATTGGCCGAGGTCACCCTCAGTCGTGCGCTCGACATCGGCGAATGGCAGCGCTGGCTCGCCGAGTCGCCGATGGCCGACCTGCTCGCTGCCGACAAGACCCGCAAGGAAGCCATCATCGCGTTGTGCCGCACGCGCCTGCACGAAGCCGGTCATCCGCTCGCCGACGCCGACTTGCACGTGCTCAGCGCCATCGGCAACGTCGAAGGCGCGCTGTTTGTGGTCATGGCGCCCGCGCAGGAAGCCGTGATGTTCTGCGACCTGCGCGACGACAGTAGTTTGTCGATCTCACTGGTCGATGCGCAAGGCTGCCAAACGACACTCTGAGATGCACACGGCACGCCGAGGCCACGTTGCCGCATCGATCGATTGCAATCACGTCCTCACTAGCGTCGTCCCCGCTATGCCATGCGTTTGAACGACGCTGCGCGTGGCGCACTCGGCCGGTAGATCATGTAGACGTCGGCGCGCGCGTAGTGGCTGCCGGGGCGCGGTGCAGGTTGGTGGACGAATCCAGCACTCTCGTACAGCGTCAGTGCCGGCTTGAGCTTTGCGTTCGATTCGAGGAACAGCGTCTTGCCGCGACGCTTGTGGAACTCTGCAATCGCCGCGTCGAGCAACTTGCGACCCGCGCCGACGCCGCGAAATCCGGTTTCGACCGCCATCTTTGACAACTCGTACACACCGGGCGATTCCTTCAGCAACGCACAGGTACCGATCACCTCGCCATCAAGTTGTGCGAAGACGATGGTGCCACCACGATCGAGCACATGGGTCTGCGGGTCGGCCAGCATCGCGCGATCGACGGCTTCGACGCTGAAATACCGTTCAAGCCATTCCGTATTGATGCGCTCGAAGTGATTCGCCAACGGCGGTTGATAGGGCAAGATCTGCACCGATGCGGCGCGCAGGCGCTCGTGCCGGACGAGGATATCGGCAGCGAGTTCGCCGCTCGCGATGTCCGCCTCGAACGCCGCGAGCGTATCGAGGAGCGAGCCGTAACCCCGCGTCGCGGCAGCGCCGGCGCCGCGCCGGATCGCACACCAGACCAGACCCAGGCGATCGAGCTTGCGCTCGGCCTCGAGCGAGAGTTCGAGCACGCCGCGGCGCGCGTCGCTGCGATCTGTGCGTCGCGTGAGCCATCCCTTCTTGCGCAGCTTCGATGCCAACTGGCTCACCGCGGGATGGCTCTGGCCGATCGCCGTTGCGATCTCGGTCACGCTCGCCGGTCCCTTCACCTGCAGGTAGCGCAACACGGGGAACCAATGCGCATCGAGGTCGATGCCATTGGCACGGTAAGTCGCGTTCGCGATCGCGTAGAGGCTTTCACTGACGGCCTTGAAGCGGCTGCCGAGTGCCAGTTCAGCTTGCGAATGCAGGAACATGGAAATTCCGTAGGCCATTACGTAAGTGCTTACGTTAGCGTTTCAGGGCAATGCATGCAAGCGGCGGTCGGCACGGTCACGGTTCCACTCAGACCCAGTCGACGGCGCAGACGCGCGCATCGAGGTGCGCCCGCGCCAGCATGTCGCGGCAAGCTTTCACGACCACCGCAGCGCGTGCGCCGGCGAGCATCGGCAAATCGACGAGCGAATCACTGTAGGCGACATCCCATTCCTAATGCACGCCGCGTAGTGCGAGCTGGCGCAATTTCTCGCGACCGATATTGCGCACCGCGATGCGCGGACCGAAGCGGCCCGGCATCACGCGTGAGGCGACCAGTTCGACCTGGTGCAAGCGGAGCTCGTCGAGGATTGCGCGCGTAGCGTCTACTCGCAGCCAGTCACGACCAGCACGCGATGAGTCGCGCGACGACGCCGGTAGAGAACCCTCGAACGCGGAGCGCGAGGAATGACGCGCGTCACCGGCCAACGTGCGACTGAACCGATCAGTCAGCGCGCGATGCGCCTTCTCGTCGAGGCCGACCAAGGCCCGTGCAATCACGAGTCGAACGATCGAGCGGAGTGCGCGAGGTCAGCGCTGGCAACAGCAGGAGTGGGGCAGCATCAGCAACAACAGAAGCCGCCACCACTTGCGCGAATAGCGCTCGCGCATGAACGTCGAAAACGCGTCACCGCGGACCAGCACGCCATCGAAATCGAACAACAAGACGCGCTGCGCATCCGACATCGCGTCGATCTCCGACGCGACGCCCGCTACCGGCGCATCCATGTCAGTCTGGAAAAAACAGGCGTGCCAATTCGGCTCCGGGATCGCGCGCGCGCATGAACGCCTCGCCCACCAGGAACGCGCCAATGCCGGCTTC
>JBDSFA010000291.1:0-30904 GCA_039919785.1 Dokdonella sp.
CCAGCGTCGCGAAACATCAGCATCACGTAGCCGTATACCGCATTGCTGTGCTCGACCTCGCGCTCCGCCGCTTCGCGTTGGGCGTGTTCGCGCCACGCGTTGTGCAAGGCCCATGCGCTCGCGGCCATTAGACCGGCAGCCAGCGCAATCGCAACGCCCACGGCCATCGCATTGCGCCTGACGAACTTGCCGATGCGATAGCGCAGGCGGTTGCCGGACACGCGCACGGGCGTACCTGCAAGCCAGTTGCGCAGGTCGTCGGCGAAACCGGCGACGCTCGTGTAGCGGCGCTGCGGCTCCTTCGCGAGCGCGGTTTCGATGATGCGTGATAGATCGCCGCGAACGAGATTGCGGAACGCGCGCAGCGAAGTCCGGCGCGCGCCCAGCCTTTTCAGGCTCGCGTCTTCCGCGGGGCTGGCGTCGTCGCGACCCGATGCGATCGAAGGGTCGTTGCGTGCGATGGCGGAAGCAAGCGGTTGCGGCAACGTCTCGCGAACGGTGCGCTCGGCCGCAGCCAGATCCTTGCGATCAACGTCATATGGCAGCACGCCGGCGACGAGTTCGTAGAGGATCGCGCCGAGCGAGTACACGTCCGTCGCGACGCCGGCGGATTCGCCGCTGAACTGCTCGGGTGCCGCGTACTCGGGTGTCAGCGCATAGCGATGGCCCATGGTGGTCTGCGGCGCGTCCGCGATGTCGTCGCCGCCGAGCAGCCGGGCGATACCGAAATCGAGCAGGTTGACTACTCCACTTTCGTCGACGAGCACGTTCGCGGGCTTCAAGTCGCGGTGCACGACAAGCTGGCTGTGCGCGTACTGCACAGCCGCGCACACGTCGAGGAAAATTTTCAAGCGCGCACGCACATCCAGTTTCTGCTTGTCGCACCAGCGCGTGATCGATTCGCCCAGCACGTAATCGAGCGCGAACCACGGGCGTCCGTCGGGCGCGACGCCACCATCGATGAAACGCGCGAGATTCGGATGCGCGAGGCGCGCGAGGATGCGCCGCTCGCGCAGGAAGCGCGCATGCACGTCGTCGAAATCGAAACCGCGGCGGATCAGCTTCAGCGCGACGCGCTGCACGAATCCGCCGCTCGATCGTTCGCCGAGATAGACGACGCCCATGCCGCCGCGACCGATGCGCTCGATGACGTCGAACGCGCCGAGGCGGGTTCCGACCAGTGCATCGGCCACTGCCTCCGAAGGCATTTCTTCGTCGATGTCCTCGGCGACGACGCTGCGCAGCAGGGAATCGACGCGATGGCGCAACGCAACGTCCGCACCGCAGCGCTGCGAAACATAGCCCGCGCGTTCGTTCGTCGAAGCGTCGAGGGCGTCGCGCAGGATCTGCAGGGCGAGCTTTTCACGGTCGTCCACGGCGATCCTTTCGTTGCAGGTTGATGGGTGGCGTATTCAGGCGGGTTGGTCGAGCCGGTCGCGCAACCATTCGCGTGCGGCGACCCAGTCCCGTCGCGCGGTACGTTCGGTAATGCCGAGCGTCACCGCGACGTCGACAACGTCGAGGCCGACGAAGTATCGCAACTCGACAACCTTGGCCATGCGTTCGTGGACGGATTCCAGATCGTTCAGCGCCCGATCGAGCGCGGCGAGGTCGGTGCCATCCGGTATCGGCAGTTCCAGTGCAGCGCTGAAGTCGTCGCGCAGCCAGCGGCCACCGCGTTTTTCGCTGTGCGCCTTGCGTGCGCGATCGACAAGGACCTGACGCATCATGCGCGCCGATGCGTTGAGCAGGTGCGAAGTATCCTCGAACGCGCTCGGCGGACGTCCGAGCAGGCGCAGCACGATGTCGTGCACGAGCGCTGTCGTCTGCAGCGTCGCATGGCCCGGCGTCGCGCGCAGTTCGCGCGATGCCATGCGCCGCAGATCCGCGTAGACCAGTGGCAATAGTCGATCCAGTGCGGCGCTGTCGCCTTCGCTCCAGCGCCGCAGCAATCGATTGACGCTGTCGTTGCCTTCTTCTGCCATCGACGCAAGGTAGCCGTTCTCGTCGGGCCCTGCAAAGTTGCGCTCACTCAAAAACGCAACGGTTCAGACTCCGGGAAAACGCTCTGAAGCAGATCTGGCTCCCGATGCAGTTGAAATCCCGGGTGAATAGGCGATCGGGCGATAGTGGACCGCCGTTGCCGCTGAGAACGCGAATTGCACCGCCATCGGCGCATGCGATACGGTTGGATCGACCTTGCCGTGGCACCAGTGAATCCGTTTCGAGACTCTCGGGGCCGCGTGATCAGCCGATGTCGGCTTGGGCGAGGGGCGTCGTGCCAGCAACCGGTTGGGCTACATCGTGACGCGAGGCGCCGCGTCAATGGCTCCCGACTCCAGCGCGTCAACCCGACCGGCGTTCTGGTTTTCTCCGATCGTTGCACGTGATCAAATCCGCGGCGCGGCGCGGCTCAGTGCGCAGTCGATGGTTCGCTGGACATCAGGGTTTTCCGCAATCCCGCCAGGTCGCGACTGAGCCGGTCGCCTTCGGCACCCAGGCCCTTGAAGATGCGCTCAGCCTGGTCAAGATCCGTGCGTGCATCGTCGCGACGGTGGAGTGCAGCAAGGACCTGTGCGCGCACAGAAAAAGCGAAGCCTGCTTCCAGTGATTGCGCGCCGTAAGGGGGCGGGTTGATGCTCACCAATGAGTTGGCCGTGTCCAACGCTTGTCCGAGACGACCGAGTGCCAGATAGACCTTGGCCAATTGACGACGGATTTCATGGGCGACACGAGCGGTTTTGCCGCCGTATTCGAGGGCCATTGGCAAGGCCGGCTCCAGCAGCGTGACGGCTTCTTCGTAGCGCTGCTTCCTGATCAGGATGGTGGCGAGGGTCGAGTCGCTCTTGGCCAGTTCGGCAGAAGGGCCGAACAGCGTGCGGCGCGTATCCGCGGCGAGGCGCAAGTCCGTCAGCGCCCCATCGAGGTCGTCGGCAACCTGTCGGAAAAATCCGCGATTGGTCAAAGCGCCCAGTCCCGAGGTGGACTTCTCCTGCCCCAGTTCGACATAGGTGCGATACCCTTCATCGGCGCGCTGCATGCCCTCGCGCCAACGTCCGGCGCGCGACAGGGAAATGGAGAGGCTGACCAGTAATTCGCCTGTTTCTGCATCATCATGTCCCAACAAGGCGCGACGTTCTGCGATGCCCGCCTCGAATGTATGGATCGACTCATCGAGGCGATTTTCTCCCCGCTCTATGCGCCCCTGGACCAGGCGACTCTCGCTGAGCTCGCGTCGGTAGCGCGCCGGCGAGCGCGACCACCATTGCTGCGACTGATCAAGGAGTTCGCGTGCACGCACGATGTGCCCGCGCGCGAACTCGACATCGGCCATCAGAAATTGCGCGCGTGCCTCGGTCTCTGCGTCACCGCTGATGCGTGGCGAGGCGAGCAAGCGCTCAAGCAATGCATGAGAACCTTCGTCGTCGTCCATGGACGCATACAATTCAGCCAACGCCAATACCGTGGAGAAGCCCGGGTCCTTCGCGCTTTCGAGTTGTTTCATCGCCTCGTCGGCGCCACTACGCAGTACGTCGCGAGCCGTCTGATCCGTGCCGCGCTTCTGCTGCGCCGCGTTGCGGAACAACAACATCACGTAATCACGCACTGCGCCGGAACGGCGTGCCTCAGACTCCGCGGCATCGCGCTGCATTTGCGTTTCGTGCATCTGCCAGATCATGCCGGTGAGACCACCACCGACTGCCAGTAGTGCAAGCATCCCGAACAGAACAGCCAGACGGTTGCGCCGGACAAACTTGCCAACGCGATATCCGAACCCATTGCCGGACACGCGTACGGGCGTGCCTTCGCGCCATCGACGCAAGTCGTCCGCGAATGCATCGACCGTGACGTAGCGCCGCTCCGGCTCCTTCGCGAGCGCTTTGTCGAGTATGCGCGACAGATCGCCGCGAACAATGCCGCGGAAGGCGCGCACCGTGGTGCTGCGATCTCGCAGGCGTCGTACCGCTGCGGCACTGTCATGCCCGTTGTGCGTCGAATCGGTTGGTTCACGCGCGATCGCTGCCGCCAGCGGCGAAGGCGGTTGTTCGCGCACGCTGCGCTCAGCGGCGGCGATGTCTCGGCGATCCACCTCGATCGGCAACACGCCTGCAACCAGTTCATACACGATTACGCCAAGCGAGTAGATGTCGGTCGATGCACCAGCAATCTCGCCGCCGAACTGCTCCGGCGCGGCATACTCGGGAGTCAGTGCCGCGCGCATGCCGATCGTTGTCTGCGCAGGCGGCTCCTCGCCCGCGACCAGTTTGGCGATACCGAAGTCCAGCAGTCGCACGTTGGCGTGCTCATCGACAAGAATATTGGCGGGCTTGAGATCGCGATGTACGACCAGTTGCGTGTGCGCGTGCTGGACCGCGGCACAGACGTCCAGGAACAGACCTACGCGTGCGTCGACATCGAGCTTTCTGGCGTCGCAATATGTCGTGATTGGCTGGCCATCCACGAACTCCAGCGCGAACCACGGCCGACCGTCTTCGGCAACGCCGCCATCGATGAAGCGCGCGAGGTTCGGATGCGAGAGGCGCGCAAGGATGCGGCGTTCGCGCAGGAAGCGGGTGCGGATGTCGTCGAAGTCGAAGCCGCGGCGAATCAGTTTGATTGCGACCTGCTGGTCGAAGTCGGCGCCTTCGCGCGTGCCGCGATAAACCACTCCCATTCCGCCGCGACCTACGCGCTCGAGAACCCGAAACGGGCCCAGCATGTGACCCGCAAGCGAGTCGTCTCCCGTACCCCCCGTCGACGAAGATGCTTGCTCGTGCCCATGTGCGGAAACGCTCGCCATGTCTTCAGCACTGATGCCGCGTAGCAGAGCATAGACACGTTCGCGCAGAGCGGTATCGTAGCCACAGCGCATCGAGACATAACTCTCCCGTTCGCCCGGATCGGTATCCAGCGCGTCGCGCAGGATTCGCAACGCTTCGAGATCGTTCTGCATCAATGTCCCTTTTCCTTTTTCGCCCTGGCAGCGGCCGGTGCGGGCGTGGATGTCAGTAGAGCATCCTTCGCTGCGGGGGCGACACAGCCACCCAGCGTGATGGCCGATGCAAGCAGTACCGCTGGTCGGATTGGGTGTTCACGGGTGGCGAATTCTTTCCGCGGTCGAATATGCTTGCGGCTCCATTGCGATCAATGCTTGGCCTCGAGCAAGGCGACCGATGCCTTCGCAGTGATCAGCAGACGCTTGCCCTCAGATGACTTCGTTGCTCCGTCGAGGACCAGCTCGATCACCGCGGTCGGCATCAGTTTCGGATCGCGTGCGAACGTTTGGCGGCGAAATGGCTTACCTGCGGTGCGGCCTTCGGCGTGCCGGACATGCGCACGCGCGAACCTCCCGCAATGGCGCTTTCAATTGGAAACCGTCAACGTAAACGCAACCGCAGGGTTCTCAACCATCAGGCACCTCATCGACAGGCTGAAGAAAAGGAGCGCCGCTCTCGACAACATCGGCGCAGACCGTCCTTGATCCGCGCCGCAGGGGCGAAGCGTGTATCAGTGCTCGTCGCCAATGCCGAAGCCACTGGTGAAGATGCGATCCGACGAAACGGGAATGAACCTCCCGGCGACGTAGCTCAGGGTATTTCCCGACAGGGCATCGCGTCCGTTGCCGGCGACCGTGAATGGCGATGTCGGAAGGGCGCCGCCGTAGATGCCATACAACACCGCATCACCGTAGCGAGTGCCGTCGGCGCGCTTGACGGCATGGAAGCCGAAATCGAGCACGCTTGCATCGACGGCATTGACGACTGCCAGCATCGGATCGTAGAAGTTGCTGATACCGGTTATGCCGTGATGGCTGTAACCGGCGATACCGATGCGTCCACCCGTAGCGGAAATCGCGGTCGGATAGTCTCCCCCCGGGGGGCTGAAGCAGATCGGCGCATTGCCCTGGCCACCAAACACGGTCTTTCCACCGCCGCCGAACGCGGCGTTATATGCGCCCGTTGCGCCGTTGATCTTCGCGAGGCCAACGCCGGGGAAACATTTGCGCGAAACCTGGGCCGCGAGGTAGACATCGTCCTGGTAGACGTAGAGGCCTGCGGCGCGGTCATCGAGCGAGCTGTTGGCTTCGTCGAATGGGGCCCTGCTCCAGCCCGTGGTGTTGAACTCCGACTTTGTGGAACCATCGGCCGACGATATTTTCAGCGCATACGGATCCCAGTTGTTGCCGCTGATGTGCATGCTGCCAGCAACATAAAAATCGGTTTGCACCGGGAACCCTTCCTGCTTGGCCAGGTAGCCGGCTGTTGCGTCACAGGCACCGCCGCCGCAGTAGCTGGACGGCGCGAAATAGCGAATGAGTCGATTGACGTAGAAGGAATTTGGAGCAGCGTTGTATGGCAGACCCCAGTTCGCATCCTTTGTGGGAGTCTGGTTGCTAGCGGTCACCAAGCGGGTAACCGCAACGTAGGGACCGATGCTGTCGAAGGCGGTGGCCGCGACGATCATGGTGGAACTGTCCATCTGGACCATTTGCGCGCCGTAAAAGTCCTCGCTCTCCGATCCGCTGCCGCTGGCACCGAATACCGTGCCGAATCCCACGAAGTCGCCGGTGTCCTTGAAAGTAGCGATCACGACATCGGCGCGTCCGAGCCCGCTGCGACTGACGTCAGGGCGATCGACGAGAACATCGATCAAGGCGCCGCGAACCTTGACATCGCGCAGATACTGATAGCGGTTAGCTGCAGAACCACCAGGCCAGACGACGTAGTTATCGGAGTATCGGCCGTTGGTGCCGGCATTGGGCCAGGTGACGCGTTGCCCGGTGGGCGTGTAGCGGACCAGCCCGATGCTGCAAAGCCTGGTGCCGTCGCCGCAGAATCCGGCATCTGCCGTCCCATCCGGTACCAGGCCGGCTACGACGATGTTGCCGTTGGCCAGTTGCGCGGTTACCAGTCCTTGCTGGTCCGCACTGTTCGAATCGGCGAAGTGATCCAGCGACAAGCGACCGCCATTGAACGCGGGACTTGGCACGTATTCATCGACCGCCGCGATGACCGCTGGGAGCCAGGGCGTATCCGTCGCGGATTCCGCCGCCGCATCAAAACCGCTGCTTTGCTGTGCTTGTGCGAACGTCGCTGCCGCGACGCACGCCAAGCCGAACAAGACGCGGGTGCTACGGCGACGATAGTTCGGTGCGTGGGCCGCTAGACCCTCATGCGGACGCTCAGTCCTGACATCAATTGCACGTTCCATGATCACTTCTCCGGGGTATTTGACCGGCCAAGTGCCGGGTTCGTTGAGGGGTACGCGGGTTTACCCAAAAACCGGACATCGCCCCGACGTCGGGGCGGAAATGACGGATGCGCCTCGTTTTAACGAGGGTTGCTCACTCACGGGCGCACTCCGCGCTGACGGCGATCCCCTTGCGAGAGCGCCGTTTGATACGCTTGGCTTCTTTGTGAACCAGGGCGTACAGCCTGCGCATGGCGCTGTCATTCAGTCCGATCGACCGGAACCGCTACGTTGAGCCGACGGCAGCCTTGACCTGCGCCGCCTTTGCGATCGTTGTGCTGTGGCTGCTCGTTCGCTTGCTCTGGTCGCTGGTTCCGCGCGGTGATGAGACATTCGCAAGCGCGCCGGTGCGCGCTGAAGCCGCGGCTGCCGGTACCGTTCCTGCGCAATCGATCGCGCGCTGGCATTTGTTTGGCAACTCTCCCTTGCGGCCCGGTGCCGGTGCGGGCGCTCCGGCGACGACGCTTTCGCTGATCCTGCGCGGCACGCTGGCCGAGAACGATCCGAAGGCCGGCATTGCGCTCATTGCCGACCCGCAAAATGGCGAGCGTTCGATTCGGGTTGGCGAGGAAGTTGTACCCGGCGCACGCTTGTCGGCGGTTTACTCTGATCGCATCGTGCTCGAACACGAAGGTGCCGAGGAAATTCTCAGGCTGCCGCGCGATCGCAACCTTGCGCCCGCCGATGTCGTGCCTGTGACGCCCGCGAAAGCGAGCAGCCGCACGGGACCGAATGGATCGGCGACGGCGAACCTTCCGGTTGGATTCACCCCGGGCGCTGTCGTGTCCTCGTCGGGCGCGAACGTGAAGGCACCGGCCGACTGGCAGCAGACGGTCGCGCGCTTGCGCCAGAATCCGGATGAACTGGCGCGGCGCGTGCAAGTGGTGCCGGTGCTCGACGGCGGCAAGTTGACGGGTGTGCGCCTCTCCGCAGGCGCCGATGCGGCGCTGATCAGCCAGATCGGACTGCGCGCGGGCGACGTCATCACCTCGGTCAACGGCACGCCGATCGATTCGTTCGCGCGTGGCCAGGAAATCATGTCAAAACTCAGTCAGGCCAGTTCGGTCAGCGTGACCGTGCTGCGCGATGGCAAGCCCACCGAAGTGACGGTTGGCCTGCAATGAACTCTCTTCGCTACAGGGAAACATCGACGATGCGCCGTGCCTTCATGCCGATCGTTCTCGGCGCTCTTGCCGCGCTTTCCTGCGTTGCGAGTGCGCAAACCGGCACCGCGCCGCCAGCGCAGCAACCCGGCCACACCACCACTGCGGATGGTCGCCACACCTTGAACCTCAAGGATGCCGACATCCAGGCGTTGATCGCGACGGTCAGCGAGATCACCGGCAAGAATTTCATCATCGGCCCGAATGTGCAGGCCAAGGTCACGGTTGTGTCGGCGCGGCCGATGAGGCCCGACGAGATCTATGACGTGTTCCTGTCGGTATTGCGCGTGCACGGCTTCGCCGCCGTGCCTGCGGGCAGCATGATCAAGATCGTGCCGGAGTCGAGCGCACAACAGGACGGCTCGACCGGCGTCAACGGACTCGGCCAGCGCGGCGACGACGAGCTGGTGACCGAGATCATCCCGGTCAAGCACGTGTCGGCAGCGGAACTGGTGCCGATCCTGCGTCCACTGATGCCGCAGGGCGGCCAGCTGATTGCGCACGCGACCTCGAACTCGCTGGTGGTCTCCGACCGCGCCGGCAATGTGCAGCGCCTTGCGGAAATCATCCGGCGCATCGATACCGTCTCCGACGCGCAAGTCGAAATGATTCCGCTGGTGCACGCGAACGCGGCCGAGATGGCGCGCACGCTGACCTTGCTCGCTGATGACAAGACCGCACAGGCGAATGGCGAGAACGCGCGCGTTTTCGCCGATACGCGCACCAATTCGATCCTGCTCGCCGGTGCGAAAAACGGGCGCCTGCGCATGCGCGCGCTGATCGCGCACCTCGATTCGCCGATGGAGAGTGGTGGCGATACCCAGGTCATTTATCTGCACTACGCGACCGCGAAAGATCTCGTGCCGATCCTGCAGGGCGTGGCGACGACCCTGAGCGGCGTCGCACCACCGACGGCGGCCAAGGCTGGCGATGCCGGTGGCGGCGGCGCATCGCCGGCGACTATCCAGGCGCACGCGGAAACCAATGCACTGATCATCAGCGCACCGCCGGCGATCTTCCGTTCACTCGCTGCGGTCGTGCGGCAACTCGATATCCGCCGCAACCAGGTGCTGATCGAGGCGGTGATTGCCGAGGTTGCCGATCAGACTGCGAGCGAACTGGGCGTTCAATGGCAGCTGCCCGCCGGCGACCGCGTCATCGGCGGCACCAATTTCACCAGCAACAATTCGCCCGGCAACAACATCCTCACCGCGACGCAGAATCCGCTCGGCATCGGCAACGGTTTCAATCTCGGCTATGTCGCAAGCTCGATCACGCTGCGCGACGGCACCAAGTTGCTGGGACTTGGCGCGCTGATCAGCGCGTTGAACGGCGACGGCAAGTCGAACATCCTGTCGACGCCATCGGTGCTCACGCTCGACAACACCGAAGCCGAGATCAAGGTCGCGCAGGAAGTTCCGTTCCTGACTGGCCAGTACACGACGGCGAGTACGACGGCGGGCGGCACGGCAGGGAGCAGTGGCATCAGCAATCCTTTCCAGACGATCCAGCGCAAGGACGTCGGCCTCGTGCTCAAGGTCAAGCCGCAGATCAATGTCGGCGATTCGGTGCGGCTGGACATCCATCAGGAAGTTTCGTCGCTCGCGCCAACCGTGACCGGCGCGGTCGATCTCATCACCAACAAGCGCGAGCTGACCACGAGCGTGCTGGTCAAGGATGATTCGCTGCTCGTGCTCGGTGGTCTCATCGACAACCAGGCCAAGGACAACGTGCAGAAGGTGCCGGGGCTCGGCGACATTCCGCTGCTCGGCAACCTGTTCCGCTATCGCACCAACGATCGCAAGAAGAGTGACCTCATGATATTCCTGCACCCGCGCATCCTGCGCGATGCAGCGACCGAGGCGGCGGTGTCGAGCGAGAAATACAATTTCATGCGCACCGAACAGTTGCAGTTGCGCCAGGAGGACTGGCCCATCACGCCGCGCACGCTGCGACCGGTGCTGCCCGAGGTGCACGACTTCCTCGCAAGCCCGACGCTGGATGGTCAGCCTGACATGGTGAAGCCGCCTGCTCCGCCGGAGCCGCGTCGGTGAGCGAAGCGGCAGCCGCTGCGAAATCCGAGTCGCGCCCGTCACGTCCGAGCTTCGGCTTCGCGCGCCGGCATGGCGTTGCTGTAACCGGCTGGCGCGATGGCGCTGCCGAGGTCACCTGCCGATCCGGCGTGCGCGCCGACGTGCTCGCGGAATTGCGCCGCCATCTTGGCGCACCGCTGCACTTCACCACGCTGGAGGCGACCGAGTTCGAGCGCCTGCTGCGCGACCTGTACGAGCAGGGTGATGATGCGCGCACGATGGTCTCCGACCTCGACGAGCGAATGGATCTGAAGGCCGTCGCCGACGATCTGCCCGAGCCGGAAGACCTGCTCGAGAGCAACGACGACGCGCCGATCATTCGCCTGATCAATGCGTTGTTGACCGAAGCGGTCAAGGAAGGCGCGTCGGACATCCATATCGAGCCGTACGAAAATCGCCTCGTCGTGCGTTTCCGCATCGACGGCGTACTGCGCGAAGTGCTTAGCCCCCAGAAGGCGATCGCGAGTGCGGTGGTCAGCCGCATCAAGGTGATGGCCAAGCTCGATATCGCCGAGCGCCGCCTGCCGCAGGACGGACGCATCGGCCTGCGCATCGCCGGTCGACCCGTCGATGTGCGCGTGTCGACGATTCCTGCCGGTCGTGGCGAGCGCGTCGTGCTGCGCCTGCTCGACAAGCAGGCCGGCAAGCTCGACCTGATCCATCTCGGCATCGATGACGCAACGCGCACGCGCCTGGAAGATCTGGTCTCGCGGCCGCACGGAATTTTGCTGGTCACCGGGCCGACCGGGTCGGGCAAGACGACCACGCTGTACGGTGCATTGCTCAAGCTCAACGACAGCTCGCGCAACATCATGACGGTCGAGGATCCGATCGAGTACTACCTCGACGGCGTCGGCCAGACCCAGGTCAACACGCGCGTCGACATGACGTTCGCGCGCGGACTGCGCGCGATCCTGCGCCAGGATCCGGATGTCGTGATGGTGGGCGAAATCCGCGATCTTGAAACCGCCGAAGTCGCCGTGCAGGCATCGCTGACCGGCCATCTGGTGTTGTCGACCTTGCATACGAATTCCGCCGCCGGCGCCATCGCGCGTTTGCGCGACATGGGTGTCGAACCGTTCCTGCTCGCATCGAGTCTGGTTGGCGTGCTGGCGCAGCGTCTCGTGCGCGTACTCGATCCGGCGACGCGCGAAGCGTACTCAGCGACGCCGTCGGAATTGGTCGCATTCGGCAAGCCGGCTGATACGCAAGTCACCCTGTATCGACCGCGTGCCGATGTCGCGAGCACGGGCTCGGGACGCCACGCCGGCTACAAGGGCCGCACAGGCATCTACGAACTGATCACGCTCGACGAAACACTGCGTCGTCTGGTCCACGAAGGCGCGTCCGAATCGGACTTCGAGCGTCAGGCGCGCACGCGTTCCGCGTCGATCCTCGAAGACGGCTGGCGCAAATGCGTCGCCGGCATTACCTCGACCGAGGAAGTGCTGCGCGTCACGCGCGAGGACTGAACCTTCCGAATTGCCTGCGCAGGATACCGGCCGCCATCGCAGGTCGCCCCGCGCCCGTTCTCTCGCGAATCGTATCTGAACGACTTGCGCGCTTTCGCGTGCTGTGTGCGCTTGCGTACAGACTGGAAAGCGCAATGCGCCTCCAGTGGCGCCGGGTACCTGCGATAGCGGCAATAGTGGCTCTCGGCCACTGCATCCAAACCCGCGATTCCGACGTATCCAGACGATGCAGCGCCTTCGCAACCGCGACGAGCGTGGCTCAAACGGGAGAATTTCATGCGATATCCAGCACTTACAGTACTGGCGGCTGCTTTGGTGGTTGCTTTTACTGCGCCCTCGGCATTTGCCTCGAGCCATCGGGAGGCCCCCTACGTTGCGGGCCATCCCAAGGTCGATGGCACCGACTTCTACATGTTCCGCAGTTACGAAGCGGGTCGCGATGGGTATGTCACGATCGTTGCGAACTACGAGCCGCTGCAGGATTCGTACGGCGGCCCGAATTATTTCGCGCTCGACCCGAATGCGTTGTACGAGATCGAGATTGACAACAACGGTGACGGCAAGGAAGACATCACCTTCCAGTTCCGTTTCACCAACACCTACAAGAACGCCGCGTTGATGATCGGTGGCAAGAGTGTGCCGGTTCCGCTGGAACTGGTTGGACCCATCGGCAGCACGCCTGATGCGGGCGATGCGAGCAAGAATCTGGTCGAGAGCTACGAAGTCAAAGTGGTACGTGGTGATCGCCGTACCGGCACCGCGCAGACGGCCACCAACCTGACCGCCGGCGGCAGCAGTTTCCGCAAGCCGCTCGACAACATCGGCAACAAATCGATCCCCGACTATGCCGCGTACTCGGCGAGCCACATCGCGAGCATCGGCATTCCCGGATGCGATGCGGGCAAGGTCTTCGTCGGCCAGCGCGCCGATCCGTTCGCCGTAAACCTCGGTGAGATCTTTGATCTGGTCAATCTCAATCCCGTTGGCGCGCCGAATGCAGCGCCGAATACACTGGCGGACAAGGCGGTCACGGCGATCGAACTCGAAGTGCCGGTTGCGTGCCTCGCAGCGGGTGGCAGCCCGATCATCGGCGGCTGGACCACCGCGAGCCTGCGCCAGGCGACCGTGCTCAACGCGGCGCCCAAGGGTGTTGTCGCCGGCGCCAGCGCAACCAAGGGTCCGGATGTCGTTGGCGGTGCGTGGACGCAGGTTTCGCGTCTGGGCGCCCCGCTCGTCAATGAAGTCGTGATCGGTTTGCCGGACAAGGATCGCTTCAATGCAAGCCAGCCGAAAGATGATGCACAGTTTGCCGACTACGTGACCAACCCGACCTTGCCTGCGTTGTTGCAGGTGCTGTTCGGCGTGCAGGCACCGCAGGTGTTTCCGCGCACCGATCTGGTCGCTGCGTTCCTCACCGGCGTCGATGGCTTGAACAAGCCGACTGGGGTCGTGCCGTCGGAGATGTTGCGTCTCAACACCTCGATCGCGGCAAAGCCCGCTGCACAGCAGAACAATCTCGGCGTGCTCGGTGGCGATACTTCGGGTTTCCCGAATGGGCGTCGTCCTGGCGATGATGTTGTCGACATCGAACTGCGGGTCGCGATGGGTGTGCTTTTGCCGGAGGCCCAGGCGCCCGCGGGCCAGTTGCCGTTGACTGATGGCGCAACGCTGAAGGCAACCGATTTCCCCGCGACCTTCCCATATCTGAAGACGCCGCTACCCGGATCTCCCAACAGCGCCAATGGCGTGGCTGCAAGGTAAGCCGCCATGAAAAAAAGAGAGATTCTCCTCATCCTTGGTGCGTCATTGCTGATCGGGACGCTTGCCGGCTGTGGCGGCGGTTCGTCCAACAGCACTACGGGCGGTGGTCCGCCACAACCGCCGCAACCGACAAACTTCACCACCTTCGTGCATACGCAGGTGGCGCAGACATCCGATACGAGCCAGCCCGCGGACGTGAACGCAGTGACGTTCTCGTTCCCTGACGACAACAACGCGGCGGCCTTCAACGATGTCGTGGGCACGCCTTAGCAGGGCATCGAACGGCGCAGCGTTGCTTGCCGGGGTCATCGCGACAGCGATGGCCCTGACCACAGGGCACGCTGCGCCGTATCGACCTCCATCCGACGAGGTCGTGCTCGAACGCTTGCCGCCCGCGCTGCTGGCCTTGCGCCAGTTGCGCGGAACGGCAACGGCCTCGACCGAGCCGGCGAATCTGGATGCGGCGCTCGCGGCTGCGCGGCACTATGTCGAGTTGGGCCAGACCTACTCGGACCCGCGCGCGTATGGGTACGCGCAGGCTGCGCTCGGGCACTGGTGGACGAGCGATGACGGCGCGACACCACAGCTGCTGGTGATGCGTGCGCGCATTCTGCAGTTTGGTCACCGATTTCCGCAGGCGCTGGCGCAGCTCGAGGTGGCGCTCAAGGCCGATCAATTCCAGCCGGATGCGTGGTTGCTGTTTGCCAGCATCGAGGAAGTTGAAGGCAATTTACCCGCTGCCCGCGCCGGTTGCATGAAGGTGTTGCCGATGGCCGATCCGTTGATCGGCGCGACCTGCGTCGCCGGCATCGGCGCATTGTCAGGCCGTGCGGATGCTGCCGAACAATTGCTGGCACAGGCGCTCGCGCGACCGAACGCGGCCGACAAGGCGGTTCAGACATGGTCATGGACCACGCTTGCCGAGATTCGTGCGCGCCGCAACGACACATTGGGCGCGGAAACTGCCTTTCGGAAGGCACTAGCCGTGGAACCTGATGATGTCTATGCGCGATCGGCCTATGCCGACCTGCTCATCGACGCGGATCGGGTTGCAGAAGCGCGGCGCGTGCTTGGCGACGCGATGCAGGCCGATGCGTTGCTGCTGCGCGCGGCGATCGCCGCGCAACGCAACAACGATGCGGATGCTTCTGCGCTGCGCGCCGACCTCGCGCAGCGTTTCAGTGAAGCGCGTGCGCGTGGCGATGAAACCCACCTGCGCGAGCAAGCGCGCTTTGTGCTCGCGGTGGAGCACGATGCGGCGCGTGCGCTGGATCTGGCGCAGCGCAATTTCAATGTGCAACGGGAACCCGCCGATGTACGCATCCTGCTCGAAGCAGCGCTCGCCGCCGGAGACCCCGAAGCTGCAAAGCCGGCACTCGAATGGATGAAGACAACCGCGATCGATAGCGTGCAGTTGTCCACGCTCGCGAAAAAAATCGCCGACGGTGCACGCGGATGATCTCGACGCTGCGCTGGATCGTGTTGGTCATGACGCTGTGCGCGGTGAGCTTCGCCCACGCGCACAAACCCAGTGACAGCTATTTGCTGCTCACAACGCAATCGTCGAGCGATGACGTGAGGGGACATTGGGATATCGCGCTACGCGATCTGGAACTGAGCGTGGGCATCGATTCAAATCGTGACGGCGCGATCACCTGGGGCGAACTGCGTGCACACGAAGACGCGGTATTTGACTACGCCCTGCATCGGCTCGCATTGCACGCGGACGGCGCGGCATGCGCAATCGCGCGCGGCGAGTTGCTGGTCGACACGCACAGCGATGGTGCTTATGCGGTGCTGAATTTTTCGGCACATTGCGCGGCGCCGCCACGTCAGCTCGAAGTGGGATACCACCTGTTGTTCGATCTCGACCCGAGTCATCGTGGATTGCTCGGTCTCACCGCGGACGGCATTGCGCGCAGCGCCGTGCTCTCACCGGAACAACCGGTGCAGACCTTCGATCTCAAGCACGCCTCGCCCTGGCATCAATTCTTCCAGTTCGTCGGCGACGGCATGCACCACATCTGGATCGGCTACGACCACATGCTGTTCCTGATCTCGCTGCTGCTGCCGGCTGTTCTTGTGCGCCGCGAGGGCCGCTGGATACCGGTCGGCACCTTGCGCAGCGCCTTGATCAGCGTATTCGCGGTCGTCAGTGCATTCACCGTTTCCCACTCGATCACATTGACGCTCGCCGCGCTGGGTGTGATCGGGTTGCCGTCACGATGGGTGGAATCGGGTATTGCGCTGTCGGTGCTGCTGGCCGCGCTGAACAACATATGGCCGCAGGTAACCCGGCGTGCGTGGCTGCTCGCGTTCTTCTTCGGTCTCGTGCACGGCTTCGGTTTCGCGAGCGTGCTCAACGATCTGGGTCTGCCACGCGACGCCCTCGCCATTTCGCTGGCGGGATTCAACATCGGCGTCGAACTCGGTCAGCTGACCGTGGTGCTCGTCGTTGTTCCATTGATTTTCCTGCTGCGCGAACGCCGTTTCTATCGTCCCGCCGTACTCGTGGGCGGTTCTTCAGCAATCGCCGTCGTCGCGGCGGTGTGGTTTCTGCAGCGCGCGTTGGGCTTTGGCCTCAATTGAGGAGCGCTGG
Organism: Dokdonella sp.; assembly: GCA_039919785.1. Taxonomy (GTDB): domain Bacteria; phylum Pseudomonadota; class Gammaproteobacteria; order Xanthomonadales; family Rhodanobacteraceae; genus Dokdonella_A. The sequence goes on from JBDSFA010000291.1 coordinate 16,340, forward strand.
CGGCGCGTTTGGCTGCATCTGGCGCGCATGAATCGAACGCATTGCAAAGGACCGATGCGAGTGCGTGCACCGATGCGGGTGCGAGGACTTCGGGGAATTATCGGATTGCTTGTCACGTCGGCTGCTTTCCCGGTCGGCGTGCTGGCGACTCAGGTTCCGATCATGCAAGTACAAAGTCGTTCGTCGCGCATTGACGCGGCCTGCGATGTCGCGCGGCCCTGCTGAATGCAGGCCCTGTCGGCTCAGGGCATTGCGCGTGAAGGGACGAGTCGCAGCCGATGGTTCCGCGCCGCAGGTTTTACGGCGACAATCGAGCGTCAATATCCGCCAGTCTCCGATTCCATGCCAGCCTTCGCCTACCAAGCCCTCGATGCCACCGGCAAGACCCAGCGCGGCGTGCTGCAGGGCGATACTGCGCGTGCGGTGCGTGGTGCCTTGCGTGAGCGCGGCCTGAATCCGCTGGGCGTGGAAGAGGTTCGCGATGAGGCAGGGCGGAAGGGAAGTGTGTTCGAGCGCCGCACGCTGGGCAGCGCACAGCTCGCACTGCTGACCCGGCAACTGGCTACCCTGATCGGCGCCGGCTTGCCCATCGATGAGGCGCTCGGTGCCCTTTCCGAGCAGGCCGAGAACGAGCGTCAACGAGCGTTGACCGTCTCGCTGCGCGCGCGCGTCATGGAAGGCGCGAGCCTGGCGCAGGCGATGGCGGAATTTCCAGACAGCTTCCCCGATATTTTCCGCGCGACCGTTGCAGCGGGCGAGCAATCGGGTCGGCTCGATGGCGTGCTTGAAAAGCTGGCCGACTACGCCGAGGCGCGCGATGCCTTGAGCCAGAAGATCCTCGCAGCGCTGGCCTATCCGCTGCTGTTGACCCTGGTCGCGGTCGCGGTCGTCGCCGGTTTGCTGACCTGGGTCGTGCCGCAGATCGTCGGTGTCTTCCAGAACCTGCACCAGACCCTGCCGCTGCCGACGCGCGCCTTGATTGCGCTGTCGGCGTTCCTGCGCGCATGGGGCTGGTTGTTCCTGATCGGCCTGGTGGCCGCCGCGATCGCTGCGCGCTTCGCGCTGCGCAATGACGCGACGCGCTATCGTTGGCACGCGTTTCTGCTTCGACTGCCGCTGGCCGGTCGACTGGCGCGCGCCGCGAACACAGCGCGCGCGACACGCACGCTGGCCCTGCTTGCCGGCAGCGCAGTGCCCTTGCTCGATGCACTCGGCATTGCCGCACAGGTGGTGCCGAACCTGCCGATGCGCGAAGCACTCAAGCGCGCGGCGTTCAAGGTGCGCGAGGGCAGCGCGTTCTCGCGTGCGCTCGGCGAGAGCGGCCAGTTCCCGCCAGTCGCGCTGCGCCTGATCGCGAGCGGCGAACGCTCGGGCGAATTGCCGCGCATGCTCGACGAGGCCGCAGCGCAGCAACAACGCGAACTCGATCGCTGGTTGACCGTGCTGACCGCAGTGCTCGGTCCAGCCGTCATCCTCGCTGTCGGCGCCATGGTGTTGTTCATCGTGCTGGCGATCCTGCTGCCGATCTTCAATCTCAACCAGATGGTCAAGTAGCGGAGAATCGGGAATGGGGAGTCGGGAATTGAAAAAACGTTCGATCGCGAGCCGGCTTCTCTTACTATTCCCCATTCCCTATTCCCGATTCTCCGCCCCTCGATGATCCGATTCGAAAACGTCAGCAAGCGCTACCTTACCGGCCTCGACGCGCTCGCCGAGGTGAGTTTCGAGGTTGACGCGGGCGAGATGGTGTTCGTGACCGGGCATTCGGGTGCCGGCAAGAGCACCCTGTTGAAGCTGATCAGCCTGGCGGAGCGGCCGTCACGTGGGCAGATCACGGTCAATCATGCCGATCTGGCGCGGGTGCGCCGGCGCGGAATTCCGCAGCTGCGGCGCGGCATCGGCATGGTGTTCCAGGATCATCGTCTGTTGACTGACCGCAGCGTGTTCGACAACGTCGCATTGCCCTTGCTGATCGCCGGCACGTCGCGCAGCGAAACCGCCAAGCGCGTGCGTGCGGCGCTCGACAAGGTGGGTCTGCTTGCGCGCGAAAAGGCATCGCCGCTGACGCTTTCCACCGGTGAACAACAGCGCGTCGGCATCGCACGCGCAATCGTGGTCAAGCCGCCGTTGATTATCGCGGACGAGCCGACTGGCAACCTCGATCCGCAGCTGTCGATCGACATCATGGCGCTGTTCGCGGAGTTCGGCGCGGTTGGCACGACGGTGCTGATCGCAAGCCACGATCTGTTCCTGCTCAAGCGCATGAACAAACGCGTGCTTGTGCTCGACCACGGCCGTCTCGTCGACGATTTCCGTCCGCAAGCGGCGGGCGCATGAGCCGCGCAGTGCGCAATCAACGCACGACCGCCGCAGCGGTGGTCAAAAAGGGTGCCGAGCCGCGCGGTCCGCGCACGCCAATGCGTGTGCGGTTTGCAGCGTGGCGCGAACAGCATTTCTACAGCTTCTTTTCCAGCCTTGGTCGCTTGGTCGCGCGCCCGTGGGCGACGGTGCTGACCGTGCTCGTGCTGGGTTTTGCCCTGACACTGCCAATGTTGTTCTGGCTGGTGTTCGACAATGCACGTGAATTGTCCGGTGGCTTGCGTGAGGCGCGCGAAGTGACCGTATTCCTCAAGCCGGGTGCGGACTCAAAAACTGCAGGCCTTCTGGCAAGCGATTTGCGCAAGCGCACCGATGTCGTTGATGTCTTGATCCGCACGCCGGAGCAAGGTCTGGCCGAATTGCGTGCGTTGTCCGGTTTTGGCGAGGCCCTGGATGCGCTGCAGACCAATCCCTTGCCGAGCGTGCTGGTGGTCACGCCGCGACAGTCGCTGGAGTCGGACAATCCCCCGATGGTCGGGGAGCTCAAGGCGGACACACGTGTCGATCTGGTGCAGTATGACGCCGCATGGCGGCGCAAGCTGTCGGGCATCCTGCGTTTCAGCGAGCGGGTCGTGGCGGTCATGGCTGCACTGCTCGCTTTGGCGACCCTGCTGGTGATTGGCAACACGGTGCGCATGGACATCCAGGCAAGGTCAGCGGAAATTTCGGTGATGCAGATGATTGGCGCGAGCAACGGTTTCGTGCGGCGTCCGTTCCTGTATGCGGGCCTCTGGTACGGCCTGCTCGGCAGCGTGTTCGCGCTCCTCATCGTTGCCGCGGTGGAACTGGCATTGGCGGAACCGATCAATCATCTGCTCGACAGCTATGCGCATCGCTTCGCGTTGCGCGGTATCAATGTCGTGGCGGCACTGGTCGTCGTCGGTGCGAGCGCAGTGCTCGGCTGGCTCGGCGCCTACGTCGTCACGGCACGCCATCTGGCGGCAGGGCGACCGCGATGAGCGCCAAAGTTTCGCTCACGCGCCACATTTCCAGCGATGAGCCGCGCGTGCTCGTCGTCGACGGCTCGCGCGTCGTGCGCCAGCTGATCGAGCGAGTGCTGAAGACGGAACTACCCAACGCGATCGTGATTGGATGCGGCACGGGTGCAGAGGCGTGCGCGCACCTGGACGCCGGCGTCGTCGACCTGATCACCACGGCGCTGCGTTTGCCGGACATGGATGGTCTGGAATTCGCCCGGCACGTACGCGAGAGCTCCGCGCAGGCGTATATCCCGATCGTGGTCGTGTCCGGCGACGTGCAGGAGCGCCTTGTCGCGCGCACCTTGTCGAGCCACGTCACCGACTATTTCGACAAGGCACTGGGCTTCGACGCGCTCGCCGTGTTCATCCGCGGCTACGTGCGACCGACCGAGCAGATCGCCGGCGAAGTTCTCTACGTAGAGGACAGTCGCGTGGTCGCGCTTGCGACGCGTCGCATGATGGAGAAATTCGGTTTCAAGGTTTCGCATGTGGTCAGCGTCGAGGCGGCGCTTGAGTTGCTTGAAGCGGCCGTGAGCGAAAATCGCATGCCAGGTGCGGACCTCGTGCTGACCGATGTGAACCTCAAGGGCGAGCTCAGCGGCGGTGATCTGCTCGAGCGCATCCGCAACCAGTTCGGTTATCCGAAAGGTGAATTGCCGGTGCTCGTGATGACCGGCGACGACAACCCGGCGAACCAAGCCGTGCTGCTGCGTGCGGGCGCGAACGATCTGGTGCACAAGCCGATCGAGGAGCGCCTGCTGATCACCAAACTACAATTCCAGCTGCGCGTCGCACGTCGTCTGCGTGAGCAGGCGCGCGCAGACGCGTGAGCGAGGATCGGGTCAAGCTGGAACCTTCCTGGAAGGCGCGCGTCGGTTCGCAATTGGAGCGGCCCGAAATGCTCGCGCTCAGCGAATTCCTGCGGTCCGAAAAAGCAGCGGGCAAGGTGATCTATCCGCCGGGCGGGCGCATCTTTGCCGCGCTCGATGCCACGCCGTTCGATGCGGTCAAGGTCGTGATCCTCGGCCAGGATCCCTATCACGGACCGAATCAGGCACATGGATTGTGTTTCTCGGTGCTGCCGGGAGTGCCTTCTCCGCCCTCGCTGGAAAACATCTTCAAGGAAATCGTGCGCGACCTCGGCATAGCGCGCCCGGATCACGGTTGCCTGCTGCCGTGGGCGCGCCAGGGTGTGCTGTTGCTCAACTCGGTGCTCACGGTCGAAGGTGGATTGGCCGGTTCGCACCAGGGCAAGGGCTGGGAAGGTTTCACCGATGCCTGCATCGACGCACTCAATCGCGAGCGCGAAGGGATCGTATTCCTCCTATGGGGCAGCTACGCGCAGGCCAAGGGCAAGCTGATCGACACGCGCCGTCATCGCGTACTCAAGGCGCCGCACCCCTCGCCGCTGTCGGCCCATCGCGGCTTTATTGGATGCGGCCATTTCTCGCGGGCGAACGAGTACTTGAATGAGCGCGGGCACGCCGCCATCAACTGGAAGCTGCCTCCCCGCGCCGAGTTGGGGCTGGCTTGAGGCTGCGTGAGTCTCAAGTTTCTCGGCTCGGGATGTCTCTCCAATATTGTTGTCTATTTAATTCAATCAGTTGCACTTGAACCGAGCATAAGTGACTGACTTTCGACCGATTGCCTTTTCAGAACTTGAGAGTACAATACCGACCAGTTCAGTAATCCCCGCAGGACGTTGTTGGGGAACTCAGGTCAGGTTTAGCACTCAAAGGAGTCGAGTGCTAAAGTGCCCGCAAGATTTTGAGGAGTTCACAGAATGAGCAATGCCCTGGTCGCCAGCCAATTTCCGGTGCCGAGTGCCATCGGAAGCCTCGACGCCTATGTCAACGCGGTCCATCAGATTCCGATGTTGACCCAGGAAGAAGAACAGTCATTGGCACGTCGTTTCCTGGGCGAGAGCGATCTCGCCGCCGCCCGGCAGATGGTGATGGCACATTTGCGTTTCGTCGTGCATGTCGCGCGCGGCTACTCCGGTTACGGGTTGCAGGTGGGCGACCTGATTCAGGAAGGCAATATCGGCCTGATGAAGGCGGTCAAGCGCTTCGACCCTGACCATGGTGTACGACTGGTGTCGTTCGCCGTGCACTGGATCCGTGCCGAAATGCATGAGTTCATCCTGCGCAACTGGCGCATCGTCAAGGTTGCGACGACGAAGGCGCAGCGCAAGCTGTTCTTCAACCTGCGCAAGTCGAAGAAGCGTCTCGGCTGGATGAACAACGAGGAGGTCAACACCGTCGCGCGCGAACTCAACGTGCCGGCCGCGACCGTGCTCGAAATGGAAGCGCGGCTCAACGGTCGCGATGTCTCGTTCGATACGCCGGTCGATGCCGACGAGGACGAGCGTCCGTCACCGGCGGCGTTCCTCATCGATCATGATGCGGATCCATACGGCAAGGTCGAAACGCAATCGGAAGACGAATCCAGTCTCGATACGCTGAAGCGCGGCCTGGTGAAGCTCGACGAGCGTTCGCGCGACATCATCCAGCGACGCTGGCTCAAGGAAGACGAGAAGGCGACGCTGCAGGAACTCGCCGATGAGTACGGCGTATCCGCTGAACGCATCCGCCAGATCGAAGCGAACGCGATGAAGAAGATGCGTGCGATGTTCGTGGCCTGATTCGATCGCGCAACATCGCCACAAACAACGGCCCCTTCGCGGGGCCGTTTTGTTTTCCGGTCAGGTGGCGTCGAAGCCGTCGCGGAAGATCGAATCGGCGAGCTCCCATGCGCCAATGTCCACCGCCGTCCCCGTCACCCTAGGCGCGCCATCCAGATCCGTCAGGATGTCCGTTGTCCATAGCGTATTGCCGGCATCGCGGACCGGCGAGTCTCCGCGCGGATGGAGGTTCCCGGCACCCACGAATAACGGGTCGGTGTGGAGGGTGCCAGGCCCGGCCGTGAAGTCGTCCGCGCCATTGCCGAACACCAGGTTGTGATCGTTGGCGAATCCTGCGGCGATGGCGGCCCCGATCACCACACCATGCACGCTGTTGTAGGCGACGAGCGTATTGGCGAGTACGCCGGTGAGGCTCGCGCCGGCGCTGGCCGTCGCGATGAAGCCGGTGTCGTTGCCCGCTAGCGTGTCGCTGAGCACCGAGGCATGCAGGCTGCCGGCGGTTGCGAGCAGCGAAATCGCGCCTGGTTGGGGACCCGTGATGCCGATCGTGCCGGTGACGAGATTGTTGACGACGCGCGCATCGAACATTCCGGCCGGCCCGTCTTGCACCAGCACGATGCCGCCGTTGTAGCCGCTCGCGGCGATGCGGTTGTAGCCCACCTCCACCTCGGCCGTGCCCGCGCCGTTGCGCATGCGGATCGCGCCCAGCGTGCTGAATGTGCCGCCGCCCAGGATCGCGTTGCCCTCGATGATGCCGGTGGTCGGCCCGGGCAGGTCGTCCACGCCGATGGCGGCGATGTCGTCGCCCTCGAGGAAGCCTAGATCGATCTCGTTGTCGGCGACGGTGAAGTGCGTTTCGCCCGTGGGGCTGCTTCCGAAGGGCCGGATGGCTATTCCCGTGCGATTGGCGTCGATTCCGTCGGCTTCGATGACGTTGTCGCGAATGACTACATAGAATGGGCCGCTGCCGCCTTGGTAGGCGGTGATGGTCCCTTCGCGGACGATCATGCCCTCGATCACGATCCCGACCAGCGTATTGCTACCGAACACATTGATTGCAGTGGTGGAGGGGCCACCAGCGAACACCGGTGAAAATCCGCTGGCCGGGCGGAGGTTCAAGCTTTTTCCCATGATCGCAATCGACTCGGCGATCGGACCGTTGCTCGCGACTTCCACGATTTCGCCGCTCGATGCGTTGGCAATGCACGCTTGCAGTGTCGTATTGCAGGGCGATGGTCCGGGCCAGATCCAGATCGTCGTGCCGGCGGTCGCGAGCGAACAGCCCAGCATAAAGAGCGTCAGTGGAACCGAAGATCGAAACCATAGGGGCAGCGGCGACATGACGTGATTCCTGCGCGAGGGGATAGTCAGGAGAACGACGTTTCACCGCCAATCCGGACACGCAGGCGATGCATCCCGCGCTGGTCGTCCGCCGTCTGCGCGCGCTGTGCTCTCTCAGCGGTAGCCTGCCGCCTGCAATTCGAACAACTCCGCATAGCGCTTGTCCGCAGCAAGTAGCTCCTCGTGGGTGCCGACCTCCTCGATGCGTCCGCCCTCGAGCACGAGGATGCGATCGGCCATGCGCACGGTCGAAAAGCGGTGTGAGATCAATACAGTCGTCCTGTCCGCCGACAATTCCTTGAAGCGCTCGAACACCTGGAACTCCGAGCGCGCATCGAGCGCCGCCGTCGGCTCATCGAGAATCAACACGTCGGCATCGCGCATGTAGGCGCGTGCAAGCGCGATCTTCTGCCATTCGCCGCCGGACAGGTCGATCCCATCGCGGAAGCGCTTGCCCATGACCTGATCGTAGCCTTGCGGCAGACGCCGGATCACCGCATCGGCAAGGCCCTGCTCGGCCGCGTGCACGATGCGCTCGTGATCGTTGATCGCTTCGATACGCCCGACCGCGACGTTCGTCGCCGCGGTGAATGCATAGCGCACGAAGTCCTGGAAAATCACGCCGATGTGTGAGCGCAATTGCGCCAGGTCATACTCGCGCAAGTCGCGTCCATCGAGCAGGATGCGCCCCTCGTCCGGCTCATACAGGCGTGCGAGCAATTTCACCAGGGTCGTCTTGCCGGCGCCGTTCTCGCCGACCAGCGCAAGCACTTCGCCGGCGCGCAGCGTGAATGACAAGTTGCGCACGGCCCAGCGTTCGGCGCCCGGATAGCGGAAGCCGACATCGTCGAACACGAAACCATCGCGCACGGGCTGCGGGAACGGCAACGCGTTTGGCGGCGACGTGATTTCGGGTTGGGTCTCGAAGAACGAGTAGAGATCATCCAGATACAACGCCTGCCCAGCCAGTTGCGAAAAACCGATCAGCAGGTTTTCAAGCAGATTGCGAAGGCGTCGAAACGATCCGGACAGGAACGTCAGATCGCCGATGCTGAATTCGCCGCGAACGGTGCGCCACGCGATCAAGGCATAAGCGAGGTAGTAAGCGATGGTGCCGAGCGCCGCAAACAGGCTGCCCCAGAGCGCTCGCCGTTTTGCCAGCGCGCGGTTCGCAGCGTAAAAGCCTTCCGACAGCTCACGATAGCGGCCGATCAGGAAGCCGTTCAGACCGAAGATCTTGACTTCCTTCGCAGTCTCGGCACTGGCCCCGGTCAGGCGCACGTAGTCGAGCACGCGCCGTTCCGATGTCCACGCAAAATTCAGTGAATAGCTCTGCGCGTTGAAATGCGCCTCACCGAGAAACGCGGGTACCAGTGCGAGCAGCAGCAACACGATCAGCCAGGGTGCGTAGGCGATCAGGCCCGCTGCGAAACTCGCGACCGTGATGAGGTCCTGCGCCTGGCCGAACATCTGGCTCATCAGCGCGCTGCGACCTATCGTCTGACGGCGTGCGCGATCGAGTCGGTCCTGCATCTCGCTATCCTCGAAATCCTCGAGGTCCAGCGTCGCCGCATGTTCCATCAAGCGGATGCTTGTCGCGTTCGTGTACTTTTCCGAGAGCAGGGAATCGAGCAGCGAGACCACGCGGCCGAGCAGATCCGACAACACCGCGAGCGCGAATTCCGCGCCAAGGAAGACGCCCAGTCGATTGAATCGGCCGCTGGCGAGCGCGTCGGTCAGCACCGCGGTGGAAAAGCCACCGTCGCGAACCAGCAGCACAACCTCGTCGATGATCAGTTTGCCGACCAACAGGGTCAGCACCGGCAGTATCGCGCGCACGGTGCGCAGGATGAGATCCGTGATCAGCAGCGGCGGACTCGTCGCCCACAATTCGCGCATGAACGGGGGAAGGTTGCGCAGCGCGATGAAGCGTTCGCGCAGATTCTTTGGGGCCGGTCTCGGATTGGGCGCCGCACGCGGACCGCCTCGCGGTGGTTCCGCAGGAGCGCCAGGGGTGGCGCGTCCTCCCATGCTGTATTGACGCGGCATTCACGACCTCCATCAGCCTGTTGCGAAGAATCGCACAGGCGCTGCGTCCACGACTCGACGGGCTCAGTAAAGATCGACCGGATCGACGTCGATCGACCAGCGCAGCTGACGCTCGCCGGGCAGCGTGCCGAGCGTGTCGAGCCAGCCCGGCAGAAATGCCTGCAAGGCGGGGCGTTCGGCGGACTCGATCAGCACCTGGCCGCGAAACATGCCTGCACGCCGTGCCATCGGTGCGGCGAGCGGTCCGTGTGCAACGACCGTCGGGTCGTTTGCCGCGCGCATCGCCGCGGTCAAAAAATTGTTGAGCAGATCCTTGTCCTTCGCCTCAGCACGCAGCAGTGCGAACTGCGCGAACGGCGGAAAGCCCGCGGCTCGCCGGTCCTGCAGCAGTTGCGTCGCCAGGGCACGATAGCCTCCGTTCAACAGAACCCAGAGCAGAGGGTGTGCAGGATCGTGCGTTTGCAGGATCACGCTGCCTGGGCGTTCCGCGCGACCGGCCCGACCGGCGACCTGCACGACCAGCTGGCCGAGGCGTTCGCTGGCGCGGAAATCGACGCTGTACAAGCCTTCGTCGACACCGAGCACGACGACCAGGGTCAGATGCGGCAGATCGTGGCCTTTGGCCAGCATCTGGGTGCCGATGAGGATGCGTGCACCGGCATCCGGCAGGCTGTCGAACAAAGCGTCACGCACGCGCCTGCCGCGTGTAGTGTCGCGATCGACGCGCACAATCGGCACCTCGGGGAAATGCGCGCGCAATGCTTCCTCGATACGCTCCGTGCCTTCGCCGACCGCGTGCAGCGCAAGGCCCCCGCAGGATGGGCAGGCGCGCGGCACCTTCTGCTCGAAACCGCAGTGATGGCAACGCAGGCGGCCCGCCGAGCGATGCCAGGTCATGGCACGCTCGCAATGCGGACACTGCGCGCTCCATGCGCAGTCGTGACAGAGCAGCACCGGCGAATAACCACGACGATTGCGGAACACCAGCACCTGTTCGTCGCGCGCAAGGCAGGCCCCGATCGCCTGCAGAGTGGATGCCACAAAGCCTTCCTGCAGTCGCTGTCGTCGCAAGTCGACGACGTGCAGCGCAGGTGGCTGCGCCATGCCGGCGCGATGGGTCAGACGCAACAGGCGATAGCGTTCCGCGGCAACGTTCGCGAGGCTTTCCAGCGACGGCGTCGCCGAGCCCAGCACGACCGGAACATCGAGCGCCTTGGCGCGCATCACCGCGAGATCGCGCGCGTGATAGCGGAATCCTTCCTGCTGCTTGTAAGACGCGTCGTGCTCCTCGTCGACGATGAGCACGCCCGGCTTCGCCAGTGGCACGAAGATCGCCGAGCGCGTCCCCAGGATCACCGACGCCTCGCCGCGCGCGGCAGCGAGCCACGCGCTCGCCCGTTCGGTTTCTCCGAGACCCGAATGCAGTGCGGCGATTTCAATACCGAGTCGTTCGCGGAAGCGACGCAATGCCTGCGGTGTCAAGGCGATCTCGGGCACCAGCACCAGCGCCTGGCGGCCACGTGCGAGGCAGTCGCGGATGATCTCGAGATAGACCTCGGTCTTGCCGCTGCCGGTTACGCCATCAAGCAGGAATGAAGTGAAGCCGGTCCCCCTCGCTATGACGGCGTCGGCTGCGATGCGCTGCTCGTCGTTTAGCGGCGGTCCGGCGACGGCCGATTGCGCGAGGGTGTTCGCTGCAACGCGCACGCGTTCGATCCAGCCGTGTGCGAGCGCGGTGCGCGCGGTTGCCGAAGAACCTACCATTGCCGCGAGCTGCGCCGAAGGCATCGGTCCGTGCGCAAGAATATCCAGCAGGAGGTCGAGGCGTTTGCCGCGCCTGCGTGCCGGGTCGCCGCGCGCCGACTTGCCCGCCAAAGTCAGACACACTGCAGCGACGCCAGTTTCCGGTAGCGCACGCGCCGAACGCAAAGCCACGGGAAGGGCAGACTGCAACACTTCGCCGAGCGGATGCTGGTAGTAGCGCGCGGCCCAGCGCAGGGTCGTCATCAATTCGGTGGTCAGCAGCGGTGCATCATCGAGCACGCACTCGACGGCTTTGAGGCGGTCGTCGCGGACGTCGGATACCGCTGCGTGTTCGACCGCAACACCGACCACCTGGCGTCGCCCAAATGGAACCAGCACGCGGCAGCCCGGCGCGACGGCGGCATCGACGCGGTAGTCGAACAGCGAGTTGAGCGGGACGGGGAGGGCGACGCGGAGAATCGAAGTCATGGCATTCGGTGGCGCAAAATCCGCGCGCTGACGAGTGTAGCCGGGTGCGGTGCCAGCAGGAGATGCCGCTTGCATGGTGTTTCTGACGAAACCATCAGGAAGATGTGTTAACTGGCTCTCGGGGTTGAGGATTTCTGCTTATCCACAGAATTTGTGGATAAGTCTGTGGATGAACCTCATTTCACACGTCCACGGAGCGCTACGTTGGGCCTCGGCACACGGGTTGGTGAATCTTTAATCACTCTGAAATATGCAATAGTTTTCAATGGGTTGGGGAGTGCGTGGCAGGATTGTCTCGCAAATTTCTTTGCGTCCGCAGCATGCGCACGACGCGCGGCCGGGTCTGTGCACAAGTGCTTGACAGGGGTGTCGATACTCGCTCCGCCAATGCCAGTGCGGGTGTCGCGTCAACCGTGTGCATCCGACTGCGTTAACCACTGGCGAAAGACCCTCGAAAGGCGGACGGATAATGCTTGCCCAATCCTGTTTCATGAGCGGAGTCGACCGCATGCCCGCTGCGCCTGCGACCTCCGCCGACGAATCGCATGCGGTGGAGCGCTTTCTGCGCGAAGCCGAGCGACGAGCGCTGCGCATGGCTGAGTTCTCGACCGGAAACCGCGCGGAGGCCCTCGATCTCGTACAGGACGCAATGTTCGGCTTCGTGCGCCACTACAGCGCGCGCCCGGCTGGCGAATGGTCGCCGCTGTTCTGGCGTGTCCTCGACAGCCGCACCAACGACTGGCATCGGCGGCAGCGTGTGCGCGGCCGCTGGCTCAGCTGGTTCGAGCGCGACGATGAGGCCGACGAAGACCCGATCACCGCAGCGCCGGATCTCGGTGAGCCCGGGCCGCTGGCGCGCCTCGCCGACGGCGAGGCGTCCAAGGCCCTGGAACTGGCGTTGCGTGCGCTGCCGTTGCGCCAGCGCCAGGCGTTCCTGTTGCGCATGTGGGAAGGTCTCGATGTTGCCGCGACCGCAGCTGCTATGCGCTGCAGCGAAGGCAGCGTCAAGACGCACTTGTTTCGCGCGCTGGCGAGTCTGCGGAAATATCTGGAGGCGCACCGATGAACAACCGGCTGAATGAATCCTCGCGGCCGAACGAGCTCTGGATAGAACGCGCCGTCGCGCTGCTCGATGAATCCGCCGATGCGCTCGACGCGGCCACGTTGTCAAGCCTGAATCGCGCGCGCCAGGCGGCTCTCGCGCAGCGTCGTCCCAGGCTGTCGGCGTGGATGATGGGCAGCGGCTTCGTGGGAGCCGCGCTCGCACTGGTGCTTGCCTTCGGCCTCAGACAGCACCCGGCGTCGTCGCCCATGAGTGCGCCCGTTGCGATCGAACCGGTCGTTGATGCGGATGCGCTGGCAAGCGATGACAATCTCGACCTTTATGAAAACCTCGATTTCTATGCGTGGCTGGACGCGCAGCAGCAGGACGGCAATGGCTGACATCGCGCACCTGGATCTTGTTTCAAGCAGGCACACGCCGCCACACCGATGGCTGGCGCTGCTGCTCATGGCCTGGGTGCCGTTTTACGCAGGCGCCGCACCACCCGCGCCGGCATCCGTCACCGAGGCCAGCGCGGCGCAAGCAGGAGCGCGCATGCCAACGCTCGCCTGGGATAGTCTGAACCCGCAGGAACAGCAGGTGCTGGCACCGCTGCACGCGCAATGGACACAATTGACGCCGGGCCAACAGCAACGCCTGCGGCGCGTTGCGAGGCGTTGGCAGAACGCGCCGCCACCGCGCCGCACGGCGATCGAGCAGCGCCTATCGCGCTGGGCGACGATGACTGCCGAACAACGGGCAGCACTGGGCACGCGCTACGAAAAATTCAGTCAGCTCGCACCCGAGCAGCAGCAGGACCTGCGCGATACCTACCAGCGTTTCAGCGCACTACCGCCGGAGCAGCGCCAAGCCCTTCGCGAGCGCTTCGAGAAGATGACGCCGGACGAGCGCGCGGCATTCGCGGCTGGCTCCGAAACGGCACGTCGCAATCAGGGCTGGCAGCGTTTCATGGCGGACATGCCACCCGCCGAACGTGCTGCAACGCGTGCGATGTGGTTCGCACTGCGCCCGCCGGAGCGACACGCGCTGCGGCGTCATCTGCGAGCGTTGTCGGCGACGCAACGTGCGCAGCTGCGCACGCATCTGCTCGCGATGACGCCGCAAGAACGCACCGCATACATCGCACAATTGCAGCGAACACAAGCGGACCCACACTGATCGAACGTTCCGCGCGCGTCGCATCGCAACGTTGCGTTCGCACCCAGCGCGGCGCCACGCCGTCGAAGTCAGCTCGCAGCCCGGTAAGGCATTCGACAACGCGCGCATCGCACGTGGCGTCTGAGCCTCCAGGAGGGAACCCACGCCGCGTTGTGGCGCCTATGTCTGTTGTGAACGCGCAATGGCTTGGCCGCAGCGGCCAGCTCAGCCGGTCGCGAGGCCTACCACGATGGCCCCTGCGAGGCCGAAACTCAGCATCACGACATAGCAGAGGCCGACGAAACCGAATTTCACCGTCGTCATGAACCAGCCCTGGCGATAGACGCGTTTGGCCATTAGAAACAGATAGATCGGCAGCCAGGTCCATATCAGGGCGCGCAGCAACTTCAGTACCGGCAGCACCGCAGGCAGGTCCGTAGTCGCCCAGCCGATCAGCAATTGCACGATGGCGAGCAGCAGCAGCGACATGAAAATAAACGCGTGGCTATGCAGCGCGACGATCAGATGCTCCATGTAGAGCCGCCGCTTGAACACATAAACGATTTTCAGCAGCACCGCGAACAGTGGCATCAGCACGAACAGCGTCTGCGGAAGCACGGAGAACACGCTCGCGATCAAGTGCCGCGGATCGCGTCGTGCCGTCATCAGGTTTTCCTTCGCATGGCCGACTGCATCGTTGAGCCTGGTGTTTGCGAACACGGGCAACCACCCGATCGATA